>LIAM01000098.1 GCA_001438925.1 Actinobacteria bacterium BACL15 MAG-120619-bin91
AAAATAACATGTTAGATGTCAACTTCTTTGATGAACTACGTATCGGTCTCGCATCCGCAGAGAACATTCGCGATTGGTCTTTTGGTGAGGTTAAGAAGCCAGAGACCATCAACTACCGCACACTAAAGCCTGAAAAGGATGGACTCTTTGACGAGAAGATCTTCGGACCTACTCGTGACTGGGAGTGTTACTGCGGTAAGTACAAGCGTGTCCGCTTTAAGGGAATCATTTGCGAGCGTTGCGGTGTTGAAGTCACACGTGCAAAGGTTCGTCGTGAGCGCATGGGCCACATCGAACTTGCAGCTCCTGTAACTCATATCTGGTACTTCAAGGGTGTTCCATCACGCCTTGGTTACCTACTTGATCTTGCTCCAAAGGATCTAGAAAAGGTTATTTACTTCGCCGCTTACATGATCACAGAGGTTGATGCTGAAGCTCGCGAAGAGGATATGCCACAGCTTGAGAAGAAGCTTGGTAACAATCGTAAGAAGATCGAAACCCGTCGCGATAACGATGTAGATGTACGTACCAAGAAGCTTGAAGCAGATCTAGCAGAGCTCGAAGCAGAGGATGCAAAATCTGATGTAAAGCGCAAGGTTCGTGAATCAGCAGAGCGTGAACTCAAGGCGATCCGTGATCGTGCAGAGCGTGAAATTACTCGTCTAGAAGATGTGTGGGCACGCTTTAAGAACCTTAAGGTTCAGGATCTCGAAGGTGATGAGAACCTTTACCGTGAAATGCGTGACCGTTACGGCATGTACTTCAAGGGTGACATGGGTGCGGCTGCAATCAAGCGTCGTTTAGAGACATTTGATCTTGAGACAGAGTACAAGCTACTTACAGATCTTTCTGAAAATGGCAAAGGCGCAAAGAAGACTCGTGCAATCAAGCGCTTGAAGGTTGTTAACGCATTCCTCACAACAAGCAATAAGCCAGCATCAATGGTTCTTGATTGCGTTCCAGTTATTCCACCTGATCTACGTCCGATGGTTCAGCTCGATGGTGGTCGCTTTGCGACTTCAGATCTCAACGATCTATACCGTCGTGTTATCAACCGTAACAACCGTTTGAAGCGTCTTGCTGATCTCGGTGCACCAGAGATCATCGTTAACAATGAAAAGCGTATGTTGCAGGAAGCTGTAGATGCTTTGTTTGATAACGGTCGTCGTGGTCGTCCAGTTACAGGTCCAGGTAACCGTGCTCTGAAGTCATTGTCAGACATGCTTAAGGGTAAGCAGGGACGTTTCCGTCAGAACCTGCTTGGTAAGCGCGTTGACTACTCAGGCCGTTCAGTAATCGTTGTAGGTCCACAGTTGAAGCTGCACCAGTGCGGTCTTCCAAAGCAGATGGCGCTTGAACTTTTCAAGCCATTTGTAATGAAGCGACTTGTAGATCTAAACCACGCGCAGAATATTAAATCTGCAAAGCGTATGGTGGAGCGTGCACGTCCAGTTGTTTGGGATGTGCTAGAAGAGGTCATTGCAGAGCATCCTGTTCTGCTAAACCGCGCACCAACCCTTCACCGTTTAGGTATTCAAGCTTTCGAACCACAATTGGTTGAAGGTAAGGCGATTCAGATCCACCCACTCGTATGTACAGCTTTCAACGCTGACTTCGACGGTGACCAGATGGCGGTTCACCTACCTCTATCCGCTGAAGCGCAGGCTGAAGCACGTATCTTGATGTTGTCTTCAAACAACATCCTGTCACCTGCATCAGGTCGTCCAATTACATCTCCTACACAGGACATGGTTCTTGGTCTTTACTACTTAACAATGGTTCGTGACAATGAACTTGGAGAAGGTCGTGCCTTTGGTTCAATCGCAGAAGCGATCATGGCCCACGATCAAAACTCAGTTTCATTGCAGGCAAAGATCAAGATTCGCCTTACAAAGACAGGTGAAACTATTGAGACAACAATTGGTCGCGCACTATTTAATGAAGCGCTTCCAGCTGATTATCCATATGTAGATCTTGATGTCACCAAGAAGCAACTTGGCGGAATCGTTGATCGTCTCGCTGAGTTCTATCCAAAGGTTGTTGTTGCTGAGACGCTTGATGCGTTGAAGTCACTCGGCTTCCACTGGGCAACTCGTGCTGGTGCAACTATTGGTATCGAAGATGTTGTGACACCTCCACGCAAGAAGGAAATTCTTGCCGGCTATGAAACACAGGCTGAGAAGGTTCAATCACAGTATGAAAAGGGACTCATCACCGATGACGAGCGTCGTCAGGAGTTGATCGAGATCTGGACAAAGGCAACAGCTGAAGTGGGTAAGGAGATGGAAGAAAACTTCCCTCGCGTTAACCCAGTATGGATGATGGTCTTCTCTGGTGCTCGTGGAAATATGATGCAGATCCGTCAGATCGCCGGTATGCGTGGACTTGTAGCTAACCCAAAGGGTGAAATTATTCCAAGTCCAATTAAGTCAAACTTCCGCGAAGGCCTTTCAGTACTTGAGTACTTTATTTCTACTCACGGTGCTCGTAAGGGTCTAGCAGATACTGCGCTTCGTACCGCTGACTCTGGTTACCTAACTCGTCGTCTCTGCGACGTTGCTCAAGATGTAATCATCCGTGAAGAGGATTGCGGTACTGATCGCGGTCTTGTTCTACAGATTGGTGTACGTCAAGAGTCAGGCAACCTTGTTAAGCATGACCATGTTGAAACCTCAGTATTCGGACGTACCTTGTCTGAAGATGTGAGCGTTGATGGCAAGGTTCTGCTTCCAGCAGGTACAGATCTTGGTGATCGCAACATTGATGATCTCGTTGCAGCTGGTGTCGATGAGGTAAAGATTCGTTCAGTTCTAACCTGCGATAGCAAGGTCGGACAGTGCGCAGCTTGCTACGGTCGTTCACTTGCAGCCGGTCAGCGCGTTGCAGTCGGTGAAGCGGTTGGAATCATTGCAGCACAATCAATCGGTGAGCCTGGTACACAGCTAACAATGCGTACCTTCCACACTGGTGGTGTTGCTGGTGATGACATCACCCACGGTCTTCCACGTATCGTCGAGCTCTTCGAAGCACGTACACCTAAGGGTGTTGCACCAATCGCAGAAACAGCTGGTGTAGTTTCATTCCGCGAAGATGCAAAGGGTAAGAAGATCGTCGTTACTCCAGATGATGGAGGCGAAGAGGTTGCTTACCCAATCACTCGTCGTCAGAAGCTACTTGTAGAAGAGGGTTCACGCGTTGAAGTTGGCCAGAAGATGGTCGTTGGCGCGATTGATCCAAAGCAGGTTCTTCGTATTCTTGGACCACGTGCAACTCAGGTTCACTTGGTTAATGAAATCCAATCTGTGTATCGCTCACAGGGTGTAGGAATTCACGATAAGCACGTTGAAGTAATTGTTCGTCAAATGCTAAAGCGCATCACAGTGCTTGAAGCAGGAGATGCAGATCTACTTCCAGGCGAGCTTGTTGAGCGTGGTCGTTTCGAGGTTGAAAACCGTCGCGTTGTGACATCAGGTGGAAAGGCTGCTTCAGGTCGCCCAGAACTTATGGGTATCACTAAGGCATCTCTTGCAACTGAGTCATGGTTGTCAGCGGCTTCATTCCAGGAGACAACACGTGTACTAACGGACGCGGCACTTTCAGAGAAGAGCGATCCATTGCTCGGTC
>LIAM01000099.1 GCA_001438925.1 Actinobacteria bacterium BACL15 MAG-120619-bin91
TTGTTCGACAACTGCAAGCTCTGTACGAAGTCGGTCCAGCTCCTTTGAAATTTCGGTGCGAATAGCTTTAATCTCGGCTGCAGACCATGGCGATTCATTCTCGCTCACAACAACTGGAGTTGGTGCGACCTTGATTGGCTTTAGAGGCGCTACCTTTTTGCCGCCTTTTACAGGTCGTGGTGGAGGTGGCATTACTAAACGTCGCTCCTCAACAACTGGAGCTACAACTGGAGCTGTAATTGTTGAGACTGAAACTGTTTGGGATTTTTCATCAACTGTCAAAGTTGTCTTTGATGGAAATGGTTTTCCTGGTGCCTTCTTTACCGGAATGCTCTTGACCGAGGATTTTTTAGCTGGTGCAGCCTTCTTGGCGACCTTCTTTACTGGAGCTTTCTTAGCTGGAGCCTTTTTTGCCGCCTTCTTAACAGCCGCCTTTTTGGCCACCTTCTTTACTGGGGCCGGTTTTTTACTCGCCTTTTTCAGCGCCTTTTTGACAGCCGACTTCTTGGCCGCTTTTTTAACCACGGCTTTCTTGACTGGCTTCTTAGGCATGTCGCGAACCTTATGCCTTTGCAGCCACCGCTACCAACTTCGCCACGGTCCTTTTTTAAGCAGCCAATCATCTACACTAAGAGCCTCGCGTAAAGGGCGTTGACGGGGCTATCACCTCACGAGCCAGCTGGAAGAAATGGGTGTGAGCCCATGTAGAACCGGCACATGAGATATCAAGTGGCACACCAAGGTGTGCAAGGCGGGTGGTACCGCGAAAGCTGTGAATGCAGTGATCGTCCCTCCAGAGATTGTTTTCTGGAGGATTTTTTATGTCATTTCGCGCCATACCGGCAGCTGTTGATCTGCCTGCCGTCGAACATTCAATCTTAAAGTTCTGGCGCGAAAACTCAATCTTTGAAAAGACCGTTGCAGCCCGAGAAGGTGCATCAGCTTGGACATTTTATGAAGGTCCTCCGACTGCAAATGGAATGCCAGGAACTCACCATATTGAAGCCCGCGTCTTTAAGGATTTGTTTCCACGTTTTCACACAATGAAAGGTAAGCAGGTAACTCGTAAAGCTGGTTGGGATTGCCATGGATTACCAGTTGAGATCGCTGTAGAAAAAGAGCTTGGTTTTTCAGGCAAGGGCGATATTGAAAAGTTTGGAATCGCACCATTTAATGACAAGTGTCGAGAATCTGTTCAGCGTCACGTAAGTGCATTTACCGATATGACAGATCGCATGGGCTTCTGGGTTGATTTTGATGAAGCGTATTGGACGATGTCACCAGAGTATGTTGAATCTGTCTGGTGGTCATTGAAAGAGATTTGGAAAAAGGGATTGCTTGTTCAGGATCACCGAGTTGCTCCGTACTGTCCTCGGTGCGGAACTGGTTTGTCAGATCACGAGCTAGCGCAAGGGTATGAAACCGTTACCGATCCATCGGTCTTCGTACGCTTTCCAGTGACATCGGGTGAACTCGCTTCATTAAAGGCATCACTACTGGTGTGGACAACTACCCCATGGACCTTGGTATCTAACACCGCTATTGCTGTGCATCCAGATGTTGAGTATCTAGCAATCGAAGTAACCCATGAGGAAACAACTGAAACCTTAGTTGTGGCTCAGAATTTGATGGAATCAGTTAAGGGTGAGAAGAAAATCCTCAAGACGATGCTTGGTAAAGAGCTTGAACGTGTTACTTACAAACGCCCATTTGATTACATCGAAATTCCTGATGCTCACTTTGTCGTTCTTGCTACATATGTAACCACCGAGGATGGAACCGGCTTAGTTCATCAGGCACCAGCCTTTGGCGCAGATGACTTAGCTGTCTGCCGCAGTTATGGATTGCCCGTCGTTAATCCCATCGCACCTGATGGACATTTCTTGGCAGATGTTCCAGTTGTTGGCGGAGTGTTTTTCAAAGAGGCGGATAAGGCTTTAGTTAAGGAGCTCAAAGCAAAGGGTGCTCTGTATAAGCATCAGCAGTATGAGCACACCTATCCACATTGCTGGAGATGCCACACAGCGTTGATGTACTACGCACAGCCTTCTTGGTATATCCGCACTACATCTATTAAGGATGCGCTACTGCGGGAAAATGCCGCCACAGATTGGCATCCGGAGACAATTAAGGAAGGTCGCTACGGCGATTGGCTTAACAACAACATCGACTGGGCGCTTTCCCGAAACCGTTACTGGGGAACACCATTGCCGATCTGGCGTTGTGAAAACAAGCATGAGATCTGTGTTGATTCACTGAAGGAGCTTGGTGCTTTAGCGGGAGAAGATTTATCAAATCTGGATCCGCACCGACCATTTGTAGATGACATCACCTTTGCATGTGCTCAGTGTTCTCAAACAATGACACGTGTTCCAGAAGTTATTGACTGCTGGTATGACTCCGGTGCGATGCCCTTTGCTCAATGGGGATACCCACACAAAGAGGGTTCGGTAGAAAAGTTCAAGGATTCATACCCTGCCGACTTTATCTGCGAGGCGATCGATCAGACACGTGGTTGGTTCTACACATTGATGACTATTGGAACATTGGTATTTGATCAATCCTCTTATAAGACGGTTTTATGCCTTGGGCACATTCTGGATAAGGATGGCCGCAAGATGAGCAAGCACCTTGGCAATGTTTTAGAGCCGATGGCTCTGATGGATCAGCATGGTGCAGATGCGGTCCGCTGGTACATGTTGGCAGCAGGATCTCCGTGGGCTGCTCGACGTGTTGGTCATGACAGTATTAATGAGGTTGTTCGCAAAACTCTATTAACTTACTGGAACACCGTTTCATTCCATTCGTTGTACGCAAATGCATCAAAGTTTGAGCTTTCTCAGACCCCTGCATTATCTGATCGCCCTTTGATGGATCGTTGGATTATCTCTGAGCTCAATACATTGGTGCAGGTAGTGGATAACGCCCTTGAAGATTTCGATTCTCAAGTTGCAGGACGTGCACTTGCTCAATTTATTGATGATTTATCAAACTGGTATGTGCGTCGATCACGTCGACGCTTCTGGGATGGAGATGTTGCAGCGCTGGGTACATTGCACGAATGCTTAGTGACACTTACTCAACTCCTGGCTCCCCTAGTTCCATTTATCACCGAACAGGTGTGGCAAGAGTTAGTCATCCCTGCAGATTCAACTCAACCCGCATCTGTTCACCTCTCTAACTGGCCAACGGTCAATACGAGTGCAATCGATTCAGAGTTAGCATCTCAAGTTGCATTGACTCGCAGAATTGTTGAGTTAGGTCGAGCAACACGTGCAGAGTCTGGTATCAAGATCCGTCAACCTTTGGGTCGTGCATTAATCGCAGCAAGCGGATGGGCAAAACTTCCTGAAGCGATGCGTGAACAAATCGCCGATGAACTCAATGTATTAAGCTTGCAGGACATCGCAACCGCTGATGGAGATCTTGTAGATATCAGTGTGAAAGCCAACTTTAAATCTTTAGGTGCCAAGTTTGGTGGTGCGGTTCAGGAGATCGCCAAGGCGATCGCCTCCGCCGATGCGACATCACTGGTAAAAACCCTTCGCTCAACTGG
>LIAM01000100.1 GCA_001438925.1 Actinobacteria bacterium BACL15 MAG-120619-bin91
ATCAATCTCACCTGATGCGAGCATCTCATCTGCATCTTCAAAGGTGTTGGCATCTGGTGCGATCTCAAGAGCGGCGTTGATTCGCTCAGGATTGGTGTCACACACTGCAGCGACGAAGAGCCCATCTGATGCGTCCACTGCGTAGTTATGTTCATCGCCAATCGCGCCATAGGCCAGTAGCCCAACTCTGATCTGCTTGCTCGACATAAAACCCCTTTGTAGAAGCGAAGGCAAGAGTCTAATTGGTTTGCTATCTAAAGGCAGCGTGAGAGACTTATCTCTCAGAAATTATCAGTAGATGCCCAGAAAATTGTGCAAGAGAAAGCGAATTTCATGTCATTCACGATGTACTCAACTACTTGGTGTGGCTACTGCAAGCGCCTCAAGTCTCAGCTAGCAGATCTCGGTGTTACCTTCGACGAGATCAACATCGAAGAGGTCCCTGGTACAGCCGAGATCGTTGAAAAGGTAAACGGTGGAAATCAAACCGTTCCGACACTGGTCTTTTCTGATGGAAGCGCGATGACAAATCCATCTGCCAAACAGGTCGTAGAAAAGCTCGCCGCCCTCAAAGGATAAAAACTATTTTCCGTTCAGATTTGCATGAACAGCTTTAGTCAAGATCGGAAGTGCGTAACTCCATTCCACACCATAGGTATTCTTAAAGGCCTGATCAAAAGTCAAGCGCTTACCCATTTGCTCATAGATATCAATCAACGTATCTGGCCCTTTGATTGCAACTAATGCCTCGATAATTCGAGAGGAAAGATTGTAATTTAGCCATTGATCAAACTTGGCCGGGGTGAAATTCTCTTTGGACTTTTCAAAAAACTCAATAATGTCAGCCTCACTTAAATCACGGCAACCAAACTTACAGTCAAGCGTTAAGAACTCTTGATAATTGGATAGGTCATTAAAGTTAACCGCCATGTTTTGAACCCATTCAGCACTTCCTTCACGAAACCATGCATGCGGCCACAGATCTGTCTTGTCCATGATTGGAATCCGCTGAAGTGCGTGGAAGTACTCATGAGCTTCTAGCATTCCAGTACTTAGGCGATAAAAACTAGTTGGATCACCCATGTTTTGGGCATTCGGTACACCTTGAATAATCAGACTAATGCCAGAGGTAGTTGTCTGTTGCATAGCGCCGACACAATTTCTTGAATTGGAATCACAACGCCCAGTTATAGCTCTTCCACCCTCGTTATTGTTTAATCGAGTGAACTCCTGTGGCGTAATCTTGGAACGTAACAACTCTTCAGCCCATTCAATATCTGTGTAGTTGTACAGGATGACGATATTTCTAGTTGGTTCGGATCGAGCTGGAAACAATCGAGAAACAAGACTTACTGGGGTCGGGTAGTCATTAAAGAATGGCTTGGTATTGGGTCCAGTAAAAATCTCCAAAGTTCCAGATTTGCTTTTACTGGACTTAATGATCTCTGAACTCTTCTGCCAAGCAGCCAAGCTAATTCCTTTTCGATTTTCATAGAGATTCTCGAAAGAGGTGGGTAGAACGATTGGTTCAGCTGTTGTCGTCGGGGTTGGTGTCGCAACAGGTGTCGGTGAAGGAGTAGGGGATGGTTTTGGAGTCGCTGAAGGGGATGCAACCCGCGCGGGTGAACTCTTCTTTACCGGAACACCTTTTCCCCACACTAGTTTTTTGCCTGATTTAAAACATGTGAACTTTAATCCCTTTACGATCGAGGTAATTCCCGCTTTCTTGCAAACACTCCCTTGTTTAACCGCCGCAATAGCTGGGGTGGTTGCAATTAGCGTTCCGGCAATAACAAGAGCGCAGATTTTGCTGGCGGTTTTCATGCCTAAAGGTAAAGGTGAGTGGTGGTCAGATTCAATGACCCAATAGGGGTATCCACAGAAGATTGTGAATTCACTTTTTAGCGGTCACGCACATCTATGTTCCGCGATGCGTGCCGCTGTAGCTCAGCGGATAGAGCAGGATTTTGACTAAGTCCCGGTCGTACGTTCAAATCGTACCAGTGGCACGCACCACTAAGTGGCCCCGCAGTTAGTCGAGCGGGGCTACTTTTTTGCTCACACAATTTGTCAGTTGCGCAGAGTAATCTCGAACCATGTTCGAACTCATAGCCCTGACAGCGTTGATCTACCTATTCCTGAGCCGCAAAAAGAAGGCCCGCAAACCGCGCACACTGGATGCCGAACTTAAACAACTCATCCAAGAGTCCGATGATGCAACCGCGATCGGCTCTGACATTAAACGCTTCTTGCTCGATGTTCTAAGCGATAACGCCAACGATCTAGAAAAGTTCTCCGATACCCGCATCGCCCAAGCCCAACGCATTTTGGATCGCGCAGGCCCTGCATCCTTTTATTGGATGACCGAGATCGCAGCTCAATTAGCAACTCTGGCAGCAGCCCAGATCAATGGAATCCCGACCAATGTCAACGCAGAACTAAGAGGTAGCGCAACCCCGAAGCGGTCGTGAAGATCGTCGTGAAAAGTTAATCGCATCGATTAATACACTGTAAGCAGTCAGATTCCATACACTTACCTCATTCAACAATAGGAGAGTGGCGTGGCACAGTTTTTTACTGGCGGAACGATCTGGTGTTCAACTGCTCATTACGCAACTTCGCTACGGATCGACAATGGCCGCATCGTTGCTATCGACGGTCAGGCTCAAGCAGATGATGAAATCATCGATCTGCAGGGAAGGTTTCTAGCACCTGCATTTATGGATGGCCACGCACATCCACTCTTTGCAGGTCGACAGGCACAGGGCCCGCTTGTTAATGGCCTTCAAACCGTTGCTGAAATTCTGGCAGAGGTAAAGAGATTTGCTGATGAAAATCCACATCAACCATGGATTATTGGTGGAGCTTATGAAGCTGCGATCGTTGAACGTGGCGACTTTCTTGCAACATGGCTAGATCAAGTAGTACCTGATCGTCCCGTTGTGCTTCGCGCAGTTGATCACCACACTATTTGGGTTAACACCAAAGCAATTGAATTAGCAGGCATTACTGCAGCAACACCAGATCCAGAAGGTGGAACCATCGCGCGAAACCCCGATGGAACAGCCCGCGGTACCTTGCGGGAACCAGCTGCAATGGAGCTGGTGATGGCGCAAAGCCCAGTTGCAACAATGGAAAAAGATGTAGAAGCAATCACCTGGGCCTCGCAGCAATATCTGCAGTGTGGCGTAACAGCTGCAACTGATGCATGGATTGAACCCGGAATGGCGGAAAGCTATATCGCAGCTGATAAATCAGGTGCGTTGCAGATAGATATGAATCTGTTTTTCTTGGCACAACCTGATTCATGGCAGGAGCGCGCAGCTAGCTTTACTCAACTTCGCACAGAGATCCAGGAGCTTGGCCCAACATCACTGCTTCGAGCCAACACAATTAAGATCATTCTAGATGGCGCACTTTCTAGCGGAACCGCAGCGCTACTAGAACCATATCTAGATGATCCCAGTAGCAAAGGTTTATTGATCTGGTCAGATG
>LIAM01000101.1 GCA_001438925.1 Actinobacteria bacterium BACL15 MAG-120619-bin91
GCTGTTGTTGACTTACCTGAACCTGATTCACCAACGATCGCCGTTACCTTTCCTGGCTCTAGTGAAAGGTTCATTCCGATGACAGCTGGGTACCAAACTCCATCTACCCAGAAATCAACATTAAAATCCTTGATCTCTAAGACTGGCTTACTCATTTGGTTGACCCCATCTGTGAGAAACTTGCGAAATGACCAATAGTGAAAAGTTCAGACCCGGAAGCGCAGTTGCCAGTGGCTGGATTTTGATCGCCTTTTTTAGCGGTTTTATTATTCAAACCGTGATTGTCGGCGGCGATTTTGTGCTGACCCTTGGAATCTGTGGTGCCGGCGCCTTCGGCTCTTACCTGCTCTTTTTGAAACCATATGTGCTTCTCTTTGATGAGGGCATCAAGATCATTAACCCAACCAAAGAGATCACCGCTACGTGGGATCTGGTTGAGGAGATCGAAACCAAGTACAGCATGTCGATCCAAATCAGAGGCGAGAGTTACTACGCCTGGGCCGCTCCAGCTCCGAGTGGTCGACACAGTAGAAGAATGCACAGTACCGATCTGCTTCCCGGTGCTGATGCTCCGCGACGAGTAGGTGACTCGCTTAAGAGTGATTCGGGTGTTTGCGCCTACATGGCCAAGATTCGAAGAAAGGAGTTCACCGGTGGCCGAGCAAGTGAGTTTGAGATCATCAGCGATAACACCGGTTTGTACATCCTCGCAGCATTGCTCCTGCTCGGGGCAGCAGCTGCCCTTTTCTAAGGAATCAATCATTGGCTTGTGCCAACTTCTTTGCAGTTGCTGAATCTTGGCGTTCCTTTTTTGAGATGCGTCGACGCTGACGTGGATCAAATGCATCACGCAAACCATCACCAATAAAGTTAATACTTAAAGCGATAGAGATAATAAATAGACCTGGGTACCAGAAGAGCCATGGGCGTGTTGTGAAAGAGTCTTGATACTGGCTCACGAGCAATCCCAATGAAACATCTGGAGGAACGACACCAAAACCAATGTAGCTCAGCGCTGTTTCAAGCAGGATCGCACCAGATAACAAAAGTGTCACTGAAACGATGATGACTCCAATTGCATTTGGCAAAATGTGTTTGAAGATAATGCGCTTATTTGTAGCTCCTGCAACACGTGCGGCATCTACAAACTCACGCTCTCGAAGTGAGAGGAACTCACCACGAACTAAACGTGAAAGGCCTGTCCAAGCAAACAAACCAAGCAAGAAAGCTAAGAAGACCGCTCCGAGGTTTCCGTAGCGGTAGCCAATAACTGAACCGATGATAATTACGGGAATCGTGATCATGAAATCTACAAAACGCATCAAGATCGCATCGATTCGACCTCGGTAAAATCCTGCGATTGAGCCAACAACCACACCAAGCGTTGCTGCAATACTTCCAATTACAAACATTACTGACAGAGAACGTTGTGTGCCTTTCATTACAAGGGCAAAGAAATCACGGCCAATGTCATCCTGACCAAATGGGTGGGTACCTAGGCCAATTCCAGCTCCACCTAAAAATTTCGGCCGTAACGAGATGGTTGGACACCCAATTGTGTCATTCGGACAGTCACCAAAGCGAAGATCTGGAAGGTCCTCTGGTGTCCACTTCCACCAACCAGAAACTCTCCAGACTCCAAACAATCTAAAATCCAAAGCGGTAAAGGCCATCACAACAATGGTGGTAATGGTAACCAAAGAGATAACGGCAGCACGGTGGCGAAAGAATCGCTTGCGGACAATTTGACCCTGGCTTAAGCCTTCAATCTCCTTATTTTGGATTGCGTTTTCACCTGAAAGAACCTCTGTTGACTCAATACTTACCTTTGATTTGCGTGCCACCTTTATGCACCACTTCCTACTCGAATACGAGGGTCTAAAGCTGAGTACAACAAATCTGCAGCAAAATTAGCTAATACCGCCATGGTCGCAGTAATAAAAAAGACACCCATTAATAGGTTGAGGTCCTGGCCACGGATTCCCTGAAGCGCCAAAGTTCCCATACCTGACCATGCAAATACACTCTCGGTAATAAATGCACCTCCAACAACACCTGCAAAATCTGCTACCAAAATTGTCGCCATAGGGATCATCGTGTTTCGGAATGCATGACGCATAATTACTGTGCGCTCAGAAAGCCCCTTTGCACGTGCGGTGCGGATGTAATCTTGATTAAGAACCTCTAGCAAAGTACCGCGTGCAAAACGAATATAACCTGCAAAACCAATCAGAGTTAATGCCAAAGTTGGCAAGAACAGGTGAGTCACGATGTCCAAAGATGAAATCCAAAAATCGGTGGAATCCAGCAAATCGTTGCGCTGACCAACCGTTGGAACCGGGCGATAGTTAATTGCATCCGTTTCCATATACGGCTTCCAGGTCTGCATGAACTTATCGATCACAACTAGTCCAGCTGATAGCACCGCTGTAATAATCGTTGTTCGAACAATTGGCGCACGATCAATCTTAGAAAAGGCTAATCCAACAAACACAGCGGTTGTGATTAAGGCGCAGGCCATGAGAAAGACGCTAAGTGAACCTGGGTAGTTATCAAAGACCCAGTTGACGGGGTAATACGCAACTACCGAGAGACCAGCCATAGTTAAGGATGCTCGCAGAGCGGCTTTATTGATGAGGCCAACTGATAACTGTGTGACGCCAAATGCAATTCCCACGGAGAGCGCAAGGATCACAATTGGTCCAAGGGATGGGTTGAGTAACCAACCTGAAACTCCAAAAATTGCAACTAAGCCGCTTGAAACAAGAAAGGCAACCCCGTAGGAGGTCCAGTAAGTTTTTCGGGATCCTCCAATTACCGAGGCCCAGAACAAACCACTTACTAATCCAATTCCTATGATCCAGGAGATTGGAATTATTGGGTCTCGCAAAAAGTTGTTGAATGAAATCGCTAGGTACTCCTTGAGAAGTACCGCAACCCAAAAGACTGGAAGTGAGAAGAGTAGGAATGCAACGAAGGTCATTGAGTAGTCAAAGCGGCTGTACTGGCGAAGCGCGGTCACAATACCGATCATGATTCCAAGAACCGCTGCAAGGATTGTTGCCGCTGCAACAAGGCGCAATGTGACGGGAAGGGCTAGAGCGAGCGAATCACCAACCGGTGATCCATCACGGCCAATCCCAAAGTTTGGATTGCCAACAAATACTCCGAGAACTCCCTTGAGCCACAAGAAGTAACGAAGCGGTGGCGGAACATCAAGTTGTAGCTCACGGGTCAATGAGGCGATGAGAAAATCACGGTTGGGATCTGTGCTCAGGCGCAGATCCGCAGTTGGATCACCTGAGACCGCTGCCACGTTATACAAGATAAAACTTGAACCGAAAAGGATGACGCCTAAAACTCCGAGCCGTCTAAGAATAAAGGCTGTCATGTTTTGTGCAATCCCCTCGAATTAAAAACGCCGTGCAGCGTTGACCGACTATACAGCCAAAGGACGCTCGGAGAGTGATCTCCGAGCGTCC
>LIAM01000102.1 GCA_001438925.1 Actinobacteria bacterium BACL15 MAG-120619-bin91
TAGGCGTTGATACAGATCCCGAGAAGGTCGCGCTTCTGCAAAGTGGGAAGTTGCCATTTTACGAACCGGGATTAGACACCTTGCTCGCGCAGGAGATAAAAACTGGGCGACTCTCATTTACAACAGATTTTTCTGCGGTTGAAGATGCAGATGTTCACTTTGTTTGTGTCGGAACTCCACAGAGCAAGGATGGTCTTGCAGCTGATCTGACATATGTAAAATCCGCCGTTGCCGCTATCGCTCCCCACCTTAAAGATGGCGCGCTCGTTGTTGGTAAATCAACGGTCCCAGTAGGAACTGCTCAGGCTTTGCGGGCAGAGTTAGCAAAGAGTGCACCACAAGCAGATCTTGCGTGGAACCCAGAGTTTCTACGTGAAGGCTTTGCAGTTGAAGATACTTTGACCCCAAACCGTTTAGTGGTTGGTGTTGCAAATGATCGTGCAGAAGAGATCCTCAAAGAAGTCTATGAACCAGTTATCGCTTTGGGCACACCTTGGATTCGAGCAGATCTTCCAACCTCAGAGCTAGTAAAGGTTGCTGCGAACTCATTTCTTGCCACAAAGATCTCATTTATTAATGCGATGGCTGAAGTATGTGAAGCCGCAGGTGGCGATGTCACTGTGTTAGCTAAAGCCATAGGTTATGACCCACGAATCGGAAATCGTTTTTTGCAAGCAGGTATTGGTTTCGGAGGTGGCTGTCTTCCAAAGGATATTCGCGCATTTATGGCACGTGCTGAAGAACTTGGCGCTAAGCAGGCCCTTGAGTTCCTGCGTGAAATCGATGCAATTAACCTTCGTGCCCGTCAACGTGTAATCGATGTTGTACGTGGTGAGCTCTCTCAGGATTTAACTCAGTACAAGATTGCTGTTTTAGGTGCAACATTTAAACCTGACAGTGATGATGTGCGCGATTCTCCTGCATTAGATATTGCTGCACAACTGCAAGCTGCAGGTGCAATTGTTGTTGTACATGATCCTCAGGGTATTGAACCTGCACGCAAGCGTTTCCCAAACCTTCAATATCAAGAGGTTGTCACAGATGCCCTTAAAGATGCTGATTTGATCCTGCATTTAACGGAGTGGAAGGAGTACCGACAGATTGACCCTGCCGCTATCTCTTCATTGGTTAAGTCAAAGATCATTATTGATGGTCGCAACATGCTAGATCGCACCTTGTGGCGTAAGGCCGGGTGGAAGTTCCACGCTTTAGGTCGCACCGATTAATACCAAGGAAACCATCGATGCAGTCCTGGCTTTAAAAACCTGGGCTGTTGTTGGACTTGGTAATAACCCTGAACGCGCAGCCTTTGGAGTTGCACATTTACTGAAAGAGAAGGGTCATCACATTATTCCGGTGCACCCGAAGGGTGATTCCGTTCATGGAGAAGTCGGTTACAAAGCCTTGTCTGAGATACCTTTTTCAGTTGATGTTGTCGACTGCTTCGTTAACTCACAATTAGTTGGCTCGGTGGTTGATGAAGCGATTACGATCGGTGCGAAAGCGGTTTGGCTCCAACTTGATGTGATTGATGAAGCGGCGATAGCGCGTGCACAAGCAGCTGGTTTGTTAACTGTTATGGATAAATGCCCAGCAATTGAGTATCGAGCTCGAGCTTAAAAGCCTGTCTTTTGATTGCGGCGGGTCTTTAAATTTTCGCCTTTTTCCTTTGCAATTCGATTCATCTCTTGTAACCCTTGTGAAACCTTCTCAGAGATTGATGCATCAGATATACCTAAGATGCGTGCGGCAAGAAGTGCTGCATTTTTAGCATTTCCGACACCAACTGTTGCAACAGGAACTCCTGCAGGCATCTGAACAATTGAAAGAAGCGAGTCCATTCCGTCTAGATTTTTCAATGCAACTGGAACACCAATAACTGGTAAAGATGTTAATGATGCAACCATGCCTGGAAGGTGCGCAGCGCCACCTGCGCCAGCAATAATTACCTTGTAACCCTTTGCCTGTGCGGTTTGTGAAAACTCAACCATTTCAAGTGGCATACGATGGGCTGAGACAACATCTGTTGTATATGAAACCCCAAGTTCATCGAGAATCTTTGCTGCATCCTCCATCGTGGACCAATCAGAGTCTGACCCCATGATGATCGCTACATCACTCATCAACTTCTCCGCTCATGTAATCCAAGGCATGCTGAACCTCTTGGGTTAATTCTATGAGGTTCTCGCCCACTAAAGTTACATGGCCAATCTTCCGGCCGGGACGAACCTCTTTCTTATAGTGATGGAATTTGAGCGCAGGTGTTCGAGCCATCAGATGTAGATAAGGCCGATACATATCTGGCTTGTCTCCACCCAGCACATTTCCCATCACAGCTAATGGAGCGGTCATTGAAGGATCACCTAGTGGAAGATCCAAGACCGCACGAAGATGTTGTTCAAACTGACTTGTATGTGAGCCTTCAATCGTCCAATGTCCAGAGTTATGTGGACGCATCGCTAACTCATTGATGAACAGATCCTCGCCCTTTACAAACATCTCGACAGCCATAACTCCAACGACACCGACAGTTGCAGCAACCTCTAGCGCTAATTTCTGCGCCTTCTCGCTGAGATCAAGTGAAATATGTGGTGCAGGTGAAATTGTCATGGTGCAAATTCCATCTTTTTGAATAGTTTGAGTCGGAGCCCATGTTGTTGCTTGACCATGTGGTGATCGCGCCACCATGACAGCGATTTCATAATCAAAATCAATTAGGTCCTCAATTAACAACTTTCCAGTCTTCTGTAAAAGTAAGGAGAGCTCCTGTACATCAGAAACCTTCCAGACTCCTCGACCGTCATACCCTCCAGAAATCGCTTTGGCGATAACTGGAAACTCCTGAACTTGATCGGTCGAAGTGGCGATTTGCCAGCCTGGAGATGGGAAGGTACTTAATTTTTCCCGCATCGCAGCTTTATCCTGCGAGTAAAGAAATGATGCCGAGG
The DNA here is from genome assembly GCA_001438925.1 of Actinobacteria bacterium BACL15 MAG-120619-bin91. GTDB lineage: Bacteria > Actinomycetota > Actinomycetes > Nanopelagicales > Nanopelagicaceae > Planktophila. The sequence goes on from LIAM01000102.1 coordinate 2,949, forward strand.
ATGGACGAACAACAACACCATCGGCTTCTAAGGCTTTGATAATGCTTAATGGAATCAATTCATGTTCAAATGTGAGGACATCACACCTTTGCGCAAAAGCCAGAACCGTTTCTAAATCCCTGTAGTCGCCAACAATGTGGTTAGTGATTTGAGCACCAGAATCTTGTGAGTCTGCGGCGAGTAGTAATAGATCCACACCTAAAGCGGTAGCAGGTGCAATGCTCATACGCGCCAGCTGTCCTGCGCCAATAACGCCGACAATTGGAAAGGCTTTGCTCACCCGCCTATCGTAGATGTATTACATCGGCGGATTGAACATGGGTTCCATCATCCAAAATAAGCGCGCCTGTCTCTGAAACTCCTTCAGCCTTCCCATGCTGTGAGGCTCCACCTGGGTACTCAACTCGTACCTGTGTTCCAATCGTTGCGCTCAATTGCTTATACAGAGGTTGAATCTCATCGATTCCTTGATCCCACTGAATGAACTGCTCCTGAAACTCTTCAAGAATGTCA
>LIAM01000103.1 GCA_001438925.1 Actinobacteria bacterium BACL15 MAG-120619-bin91
CCGCCAAAATTACTGCAACCTTCAACCAGGATGCCAATCAAAGCCTGCCCACTTTAATTCTCTATCGTGGCGAGGTAGATCCTGAAAAGATTGCAGCGCTTAACGCTCATCTTGCAACACTGGGTGAGAAGAAGATCGGTGATACCGATGTAAGGATCTCAGAGTATTTAACTGAGGGTGAGAGGATATTCGCATTCCCTTCACAAGATGGCCAAGCACTTCTTGTCAATCTTCCCTTTAAATCCGAAATCGCCTCCGATCTTCTACCCAACGATAAACCCGCTCTGCCTGAAGTAATTGAAACTTTGCGAGAGGATTCTGCAGAGTTTGCCAAGAGTATTGGATTAGTTTCCAATGTAACTGGAATCGGTGCTCTGCTGGGAGATCTCTTTGGGGCCTTTGAGGGTATCGATTCTTCGTTATTGACAACTACTTTGCTCGTTGTAGCTTTGATCTTAATCGTTGTGTACCGATCTCCAGTTTTGTGGATCCTGCCTTTGTTTTCGGCGGTGATCGCCTTGTCTACCGCTGGCGGTTTGGTCTACCTCTTAACTAAAAACGATGTGATAGATCTCAACGGGCAATCACAGGGAATTCTTTCAGTTCTAGTTTTAGGTGCCGCAACTGATTACGCCCTGCTCTTAATTTCGCGTTACCGTGAAGAGCTCCATCACTACGATCACCCGGCGCAGGCGATGAAGGCTGCGTATAAAGGTGTCTTTGAGCCGATCCTTGCCTCGGGCACCACTGTTATCGCTGCACTTTTGGTGTTGCTCCTCAGTGATCTTTCCGGAAACCGTGGATTGGGACCCGTGGGTGCGATCGGTATCGCTGCAGCTATGCTGACGATTCTTACCTTGCTGCCTGCGCTATTGGTTGCTTTTGGGCGATGGATCTTTTGGCCGCGCATTCCACGCAATGATGATGTCAACACACAACTAGCAGGCACATGGGCAAAGATTGGCTCAGCGGTTGAAAGGCGTCCGCGCAAGTTATGGATAATTACGGCCCTCATACTTTCAATCTTTGCAGGTTTTTCTACAACGCTCAATGCAAAGGGTCTTTCAACCGCTGATGCATTTACGCAACGTCCTGATTCTGTTATTGGCCTTGAATTATTGGGTGAGCATTTTCCTGGTGGCTCAGGTCAACCAACTGAGATAGTTGTGCGCCAGGAGCTAGTTGATCCAGTATCGGCTGCACTCATGGGCGTTGAAGGAGTTTCATCGGTTGAGCCAACTCGAGTCTCACAACTTATTCCTGGACAACCACTATCTGCTGTAAAGGTTGTTGATGGAAGGGTTATCTTGAATGCAACCCTTGCGCTAAACCCTGATTCAGTAGAGGCACGAGATGTCATTCCAATCATTCGAGATGCGGTGCACGCGATAGATCCAGAGATTCTGGTGGGTGGAAGTACCGCGGTTGCATATGACACAGATGTCTCGGCAAATCGCGATAACCGCACCATCATTCCGATTGTTTTGATATTGATAACTTTGATTCTTGGGTTACTTCTTCGAAGTATCTTGTCAGCGGCGCTCTTACTGGGCACCGTTGTGCTCTCATTCTTTGCAACACTTGGTGTTTGCCAATTAGTCTTTGAACACATCTTCGGATTTAAGGGTGCAGATACCTCCTTCCCATTGTTTGCCTTTATCTTTTTGGTCGCACTTGGCATCGACTACAACATATTCTTGATGACCCGGGTGCGTGAAGAGAGCGCAAAGATCGGAACCCGAGCAGGAGTCATTAAGGGATTAACGGTCACCGGTGGGGTTATTACCTCTGCGGGAATAGTTTTGGCCGCAACCTTTGCCGTTCTAGGGGTACTGCCATTGGTGTTTCTTGCAGAGCTTGGCTTTGCAGTGGCCTTTGGAGTTCTGCTTGATACCTTGATCGTTCGAACAATCCTGGTACCTGCTCTTGTCCATGACATTGGTGGAAAAGTTTGGTGGCCATCTAAGTTACAGAACTCTTAACCATGAACCTTCGCGTCGGAATCGCAGGTTATGGTCTTGCGGGTCGTTACTTTCATGCACCACTCTTAAAGGGGTGTGGCTTTGAGGTAGCGGCGGTTCTGACAAGTAATGATCTGAGAAGGAGCCATGCTCTAGAGGATTTCCCAAGGACAACTGTTGTCCAGAGTATGGAGCAACTTCTTGCGCAGAATCTAGATTTAGTAGTCGTAGCATCGGCAAACCTTGTTCATGCCGAGCAAGCGATTGTAGCTCTGAAAGCTGGCGTACCTGTAGTAGTAGACAAACCGATGGGTCTTAACTATGAAGAGACCAAAAGAATTGTCGATACTGCTCAATCATTAGGTGTATCTGTTTCTACCTTCTTTAACCGTCGTTGGGATAGCGATGCATTAACGGTAAAGAAGGTTCTAGAAAGTGGAGAGCTGGGTCAGATTCATCGAATGGACTCTCGTTTTGAGCGATTTCGTCCTGAGGTAAATGTGCAATCCTGGCGAGAAAATATGAGAGCGCAGGATGGTGGGGGACAGCTTCTTGATCTTCAACCACATTTGATTTCTACCGCGATCGACTGGTTTGGTAGAGCAGAACTTCTAACCGCCTCGGTTCGCTCAATTCGTGGAGCTGCCGATGATGATGCTGTCTTAGTTTTGAAGCATGAGAGTGGGGTAGTTTCATATCTATCAGCAAGTGTTGTAGCTGGTTCTCCAGGTCCTCGATTACGCATATTGGGAAGTAAGGGTGCGCTAGTCATAAATGATCTAGATCCACAGGAAGGGCTATTGCGTGCAGGCAAGTTTCCAGATGGAGGAGTTTGGTCCGAGCCGACAACATCTATTGCACATATTTATCGCGGTGCTGAGGTTGAAGAGGTTACAGGTGTACCTGGTAATTACGCACTCTTTTATCGTGCTGTGGCCTCTGCCATACAACAAGGAACTCCATGGCCAATTTCCAACGAGGATGCATTAATGGTTGCAAAGATAATTGATCAAGCCAGAGAGATTGGTACAGATGGCTAACTCTTCAGAGGTCCTGATTGTTGGCGCAGGTCTTGCAGGAATCAACGCAGCTATAACATTGCAAGCAGCAGGTGTAGATGTTCAGGTAGTGGAGAGTTCAGATCGGCCTGGAGGTCGCATCACATCTGATCTGATTGATGGTTTTATCTGTGATCGAGGATTTCAACTTATTAATTCGAAGTACCCAGCGCTGGTTGATTTAGATGTAATCAAAGAGATTGACTTTATTGCCGCCCCGCGTGTCATTGAAGTTTCATTAGGAAATGATCGACATGCTTTGGGTGATCCACGTGTTGCTCCTTGGACCTTGTTGGATCGAGCCACTGGAACGATGCCTGAGAAGATAGCGCTGTTGCGATTTCTCACTTTCACTCCCAAGAAAAATACTTCAGTGGAAGAAGCTCTGAAAATTATGGGGACAACTTATATTCGTGTTTTACGTCCCTTCCT
>LIAM01000104.1 GCA_001438925.1 Actinobacteria bacterium BACL15 MAG-120619-bin91
CACGGTAAGGAGATGTCATTTAATAATTACACAGATGCGGATGCTGCCTGGAGAGCGGTCCTAGATCATCGCGACCCTGCGGTTGCAATCATGAAGCACGCTAATCCTTGCGGAGTTGCTGTCTGCGAATTAGGTGTAGCTGTTGCTTATCAACATGCACATGAATGTGATCCAGTATCTGCCTTTGGAGGAGTCGTTGCCGCCAACAGAAAGGTCGATCTTGCGATGGCTGAGCCTTTATCCAAGATCTTTACCGAGGTATTAATCGCTCCTGATTTTGATCAAGATGCGTTAGAGCTATTGATGAAGAAGCCTTCGATTCGAATTTTAAAGTGTGAAGTAACAACCATTGATCCATTGGAACTACGGCCTGTATCTGGTGGAGTTTTGATGCAAAAAACAGATCTGATTGACGCGCAGGGTGATTCACCTGCACATTGGAGTCAGGTCAGTGGAGATACGGTAGATCTACAGACCATGAAGGATCTTGAGTTTGCATGGCGCAGTGTTCGTTCTGTAAAGAGCAATGCGATCTTGCTTGCAAAGATGACCGCTTCAGTTGGTATCGGAATGGGTCAGGTTAATCGAGTTGACTCTGCACGGTTGGCTGTTGCACGAGCAGGAGATCGCGTTAAGGGCTGTGTCGCCGCAAGTGATGCCTTTTTCCCATTTGCCGATGGTCTACAAATCCTTATCGATGCAGGGGTCACTGCGGTTGTTCAACCAGGCGGAAGTGTGCGGGATGAAGAGGTTATTGCAGCGGCAAAGGCGGCTGGAATTGCGATGTTTTTCACCAATACTCGACATTTCTCTCACGCATAACTGAGTCGATAGGCTTACATCATGAGCGCGCAGATTCTAGATGGCAAGGCGGTTTCCGCAGCAATTAAAGCTGAATTAACTGTGCGAGTTAAGGCGCTTAAGGCTCAAGGGGTTACTCCAGGTCTTGGAACGGTTTTAGTAGGAGATGATCCAGGATCACACTCTTATGTAGCGGGGAAGCATCGAGATTGCCAAGAGGTTGGGATCAATTCAATTCGAGTTGATCTTCCACAGAGTGCAACTGAGAAGGATATTTTAGCTGCGATCGCAGATTTAAACTCCTCACAAGAGTGCACTGGCTACATCGTCCAACTTCCGTTGCCACAAGGAATTAACACACAACGAGTTCTTGAAGCAATAGATCCGGATAAGGATGCGGATGGATTACACCCTCTTAATTTAGGACGATTAGTTTCTGGTTATGAGGCACCACTTCCATGCACACCACGTGCGATAGTTGCACTTTTGGATCATTACAAGATTTCAACTAAAGGTGCTGATGTCACCGTTATCGGTCGGGGTCTAACAGTTGGTCGCCCATTGGGATTACTTCTTTCTCGAAAACAAGAAAATGCAACTGTAACGTTGACGCATACAGGTACAAGAGATCTTGCTCTTCACACCCAAAAAGCAGATATCGTTGTTGCAGCCATCGGTCAGGCACATTTTTTGAAGGTTGAGATGATTAAAGAGGGCGCTGTTGTAATTGATGTTGGAATTTCACGAACACCAGAAGGTTTAGTGGGAGATGTTTGCCCTGGAGCTTTCGAAAAGGCCTCGTATGTTGCTCCAATGCCTGGGGGAGTTGGTCCTATGACCCGTGCAATGTTGCTGACAAATGTGGTTGATGCATGCAGCTAAATAATCGACTGCTATCCCTTGTAAGTTATGGATTAGTCCTGACTGGTGTGATTTTAGGGGTACTCGGAGTTGTGCGAGGCGGATCACTATTTATCGCAGTTGGAACAGCGGGCATAGCTCTCAAATCCCGAGATTTCCGCAGCATCCAGTTTTACCTTCCTCTTGCTATCGCTATTGCACTTTTCGTGCTGGCAATTGCACTTCCTCGCGGGCGGTAGAGTTGCCCCATTCGCAATCAGCCATGAATGGAGTCACGATGGGTGGCAAAGTCACAGTAGTCGGTGCAGGTTTCTACGGATCAACAACAGCTCTTCGTTTAGCTGAATATGATCTTTTCGATACCGTTGTTCTGACAGACATCCTTGAAGGAAAGTCAGAAGGTTTGGCTTTAGATATGAATCAATCCCGTTCTATTGAAGGATTTGAGACAAAGATCATCGGAGCAACAACAACCCCTGAAGGTGCCGGTTATGAAGCAACCGCAAACTCAGATGTGGTTGTCATTACCGCAGGACTTCCACGTAAGCCTGGTATGAGTCGCATGGATTTAATTGGTGTCAACGCCGGCATCGTTCGCGGTGTTGCTGAAAATATTGCAAAGCATTCTCCTAACGCGGTCATCATCGTGGTTTCAAATCCGCTAGATGAAATGACCGCCTTGGCACAGATTGCAACAAAGTTTCCAAAGAATCGCGTAATGGGCCAGGCAGGGATGCTTGATACCGCTCGCTTTACAAACTTTGTCGCTGAAAAGCTCGGAGTAAAGGTTGCAGCGGTAAAGACATTAACCCTTGGATCACATGGAGACACAATGGTTCCAGTTCCAAGTCGTTGCACAGTTAACGGAAAGCCTTTGAGCGAACTTCTTTCACAAGAAGAGATCGCTGAACTTGTAGACCGCACACGCAATGGTGGCGCCGAAGTTGTTGCATTACTCAAGACAGGTTCTGCCTATTACGCACCATCTGCAGCAGCGGCGCGTATGGCAAAGGCTGTAATTGAAGATTCAGGTGCAGTAATGCCAGTGTGTGCATGGGTTGATGGCGAGTATGGAATTTCTGGTGTCTACCTTGGGGTTGAAGCTGAGATTGGTCGCACCGGGGTTAAAAAAGTTGTCGAAGGCTCGCTGACAGATTCTGAGGTTGCAGCTCTTAAAGAAGCAGCTGAAGCGGTTCGTGCCAAGCAAGCAGATGTTCAGACGCTTTAATTTATAAGTCACTTTCAGTAGGGGAGAAATAATGAGCAAGATCAAAGTTACAGGTACAGTCGTCGAACTAGATGGCGATGAGATGACACGTATTATGTGGCAGTTCATCAAGGATTCATTGATCCTGCCTTACTTAGATGTGAACCTCGAGTACTACGACTTGGGCATGGAACACCGTGATGCAACTGATGATCAGGTAACTATTGATTCAGCACGTGCGATCCAAAAGCATGGTGTTGGAATCAAGTGTGCAACTATCACTCCGGATGAGGCACGTGTAGAAGAGTTTGGCCTCAAGAAGATGTGGAAATCTCCTAACGGAACGATCCGCAACATCCTTGGCGGAGTTATCTTCCGTGAGCCAATCATCATCAGCAATGTTCCACGTTTAGTTCCTCACTGGACCAAGCCAATCGTTATCGGTCGTCACGCATTTGGTGACCAGTACCGTGCATCAGATTTCAAAGTTCCAGGTCCAGGAAAGTTGACAATCTCATTTGTTCCAGAAGATGGTTCAGCACC
>LIAM01000105.1 GCA_001438925.1 Actinobacteria bacterium BACL15 MAG-120619-bin91
TGTTTTATCTGCAGGTCATGCACGTGCGCTACTAGGTTTAAGTGATGCGGCATCGATTGAAAAGTTAGCCGCCCGAATCGTTAGTGAAGGCTTATCTGTAAGAGCAACAGAGGAGATTATCTCTTCGGGTGCACCAAAGGGACAAGCTACTAAAAAACCAAAGGGTGCAAAATCTGCAACACCTGAACTACATGAGATCGCCGAGCGGATCGGAGATGTGCTGGACACACGTGTGACTATTCAAGGCAGCGCGAAAAAAGGAACGATAGTTATTGAGTTTGCAGGCGCACAGGATTTACAGCGAATTACAAAGGCGATTGAAAACTAACCCTTAAGTTCAAAACCTTTTCGATTGGCCATCTCCTGCTTAATTACCCCACCTAACGCCTTCACACCTTCACGGATTCGCTCTGGAGTTGGGTAGCAGTAGGACAAACGCAGAGACCATGAACCAAAACCATCTGCATAAAATGCTGTTCCCGGAACATAGGCAACCTTTGCAACAATCGCCTTTGGCATTAACGCCGTCGTATCAATTTCAGGGGGCAAGGTAACCCATACATAAAATCCACCGCCAGGCTTTGTCCACTTAGCCGTTGCCGGAAAGTACTCATCAAGTGATTCAAGCATCACATCACGTCGCTCCTTATAGAGCTCGCAAAATGAGGCGATCTGATCCCGCCACGGTTGGTTAGCTAAGTAACTGGAGATAGTTAATTGTGTGAAGTTAGAGGGACATAAAATTGAGGATTCACTGGCAATTACTAACTTCTCTTTCAATGATGGAGGAACTAGCGCCCAACCCACACGCAAACCCGGCGCGATGGTCTTGGAAAATGAGCCCAAATAAATCACATTCTCTGAATCCTCAGCACGCATCGCGTTGGGTGATGGTTTATCAAAGCCCAACAACCCGTATGGGTTGTCCTCAACAACAAAGATGCCAGCTTCGCTACAGATACTTAAAATCTCTGTTCGTCGAGATGCTGGCAGTAAAACACCACTTGGATTTTGGTAATTTGGAATTGTGTAGAGGAACTTAATCTTTCTACCCGCTGCACGAACAGTTTTAATCGCCTCTGCTAAAGCGGTTGGTACTAAACCATCTTCATCGGTTTCAACATGTACAACCGAGGCTTCATATTGATGGAAGGTTCCGAGCGCACCAACATATGAAGGTGCCTCTACTAGTACAACATCCTGCGGATCTAAAAAGATACGTGAGATAAGGTCTAGCGCTTGCTGTGAACCGGTGGTAACTAAAACATCATCAGGGTTTGCGCGAATTCCTTCTAGCGCCATTACCTCGCAGATCTGTTCACGCAGCTTTGGGTGACCTTGCCCATTTCCATACTGCAACGCCTCCTGCCCATTGTTACGGATCAGGTTATCGACAACATCGGCCATCATTCCCATAGGAAGGGCGGAGAGATTTGGCATTCCACCGGCAAGAGAGACGATCTCTGGTCGAGATGCCACAGCAAAGAGTGAGCGGATCTCACTTGGCTTCATATGCGCTGCTCGAGATGCAAATCTCTCTTCAAGATTTTGGGGAGCACCCGTAGAGAAGCGTTGCGTGATATCTGACATGGCGTAAGTCTCCCATACCCAAGCATGCGCTTGAGCGTTATTTAGCGGCGGATACCGGCTTTACGAAGATCTGAAATTCGCAAAGTTCCTGTCTTTGCATCATCTTCAGCAGCTAAATACAGCCGTTGAATTGCAATAACCAAGGCTTCGGCGATGACATCACGAAAATCAGGGCGGGATATCCGCGAGATATCACCTGGATTGCTGCTGTACCCCACATCAATACGAACCGTTGGAGCTGTTGTTAGCCGCAGTAAATCCCATGTTTTTGCATGTGTTCTGCAGTTAGCTAAATCGGTTCGTGCACAAATTTCACGTTGAACCAAGGAAGCAAAACGTTCACCAACAATTGAATGCACACCATGAGCATCACTGCCGTAAAAATAAGTTGCGACACCATGTGCTTTTTCATTGTGGTACATCTCCAGATTTAAAGAGATTGTTAAATCCGCACTACTTTTATTGCTAAATGCAATTCGTTCCTGCTCTGAAGGATTATTTGTTGCACCTCGTGTAAGAAACACGGATGCACCTAATGCCAGCAAACGACCTTCGGTGCGAACAGCAACATCATAAACAAGTTGATTATCACCATCTGGGTTTAAAACAATTACCTTGTTTGCTAAAGCTGGCCCGCGGCTTTGTTGTGTTGCACTCTGCCGCAGTGCAGAGGGTGCTCCCCCAGAGACAATCTTTGTTAAACGGATCAAGGCGATTATTGTCGCCGGTCCACACTTACCATCAACAGTTACTCCAACAGATTTTTGAAACTCCTTAATCGCAGCTTCAGTGTGGGCACCATAAATTCCATCTACGCGACCACAATCAAAACCCATCTCAGTCAAGCGCGCCTGTAATGCGGCGATATCATCGCCACGCATTAATTGAGAACCTTGAAGATATAAGGAGCGATCCCCAAGTTTCCACCGCGCTTCTTCTAACGCCCGCTCAGTGACCGCATCAACAAAACCCGTGACATCAAGGCCACGGGCTTGTTGAAAAGAGCGGATCTCTGCTTCGGTTAAATCAGACATATATTTATGCGAGGAAGCTTTCTAGCTCCTTCAATAGCGCCGGCTTTGGCTTTGCACCAACGATGGTCTTTACAACCTCACCATTGACATAGACATTCATAGTTGGAATCGATGTGATTCCATACTTAATTGCAATCGCTGACTCTTCATCTGTGTTGAGTTTTACGATCTTGATCTTCGCGCCGTACTCATTAGAAATATCCTCAAGGATTGGACCAACCGCACGGCATGGACCACACCATTCAGCCCAAAAATCAACTAAAACAGGGGTGCTGCTCTTAAGAACCTCTGCATCAAAGGTTGCTGTCGTTACTTTGCTTGTTGCCATCCTCGTACTCCTCTTTTTTGTTGGTGGTAATACAGATAGAAAATTAATGGGATAAAAACTTTTCAGCATCCAAGGCCGCGGCACAACCAGAACCAGCTGCGGTAATCGCCTGACGGTAGGTGTGGTCAACTAAATCACCACATGCAAAGACACCCTTTTGATTGGTGCGGGTAGAGCGGCCTTCGCAGATGACATAACCCTCAGCATCAAGATCGATCTGTCCGATGATTAGTTCGCTACGTGGAATATGGCCGATCGCGACAAATAAGCCGGTAAAGGCTCGCTCTGACTCCGAGCCATCAACTGTGTTGCGCAGCTTTAACCCTTCAACCTTATCTGCGCCCAAAACATCAATTACTTCGGTGTTCCATAAAAATTCAATCTTTGGATTTGCCTTGGCGCGCTCAGCCATAATCTTTGA
>LIAM01000106.1 GCA_001438925.1 Actinobacteria bacterium BACL15 MAG-120619-bin91
TAACTAGATCAGGACGTTCCTTAAATGTAACTCCAAACAATTTATTGGCGGCGAAAAAGACACCATCATGTAAAACACGCTCGAGCTCAAAGTATGGACGCATCTTTGTTGTATCGATGTTGTACTTTTCTAAACGGACCTTCTCTGTATAAAAGCCCCAGTCCCAACTTTCAATATCTGTTCCTGCAGCCTTCTTAAGATCTTCCGCTTCAGACTTTGCGTTACGTACCGCAGCAGGGGCTATCTTGCGGAGCATCGCATGGACATTATCTGGATGCTCAGCGGTCTGAACAGCGATGACATGCTCGGCATGTGTCGCTTTACCAAACAACTTTGCCCGCTCTGCACGTAGCTTCACCATCTTCAGCAAGACAGGCTTATTGTCACTGTCATTGGATCGATTTGCCTTTAATAGTGATGCCTCCATGATCTTCTTACGAAGCTCACGATTGGTAAGGGAATCCAAGACAGGATTTCCGGTGAAGTTCACCATTCCAATAAGCCACTTGCCATCATGCCCGCGATCCTTAGCAGCCGCTGCAGCCGCTGCGATTTCATTCTCGCTTAAGCCATCTAGCTCTTCGATACTCTCAACTAAAATCGCTAAATCATTTGTATCTGCTAAAACATTCTTTGAAAATTGGGTTTCAAGGGAGGAAAGCTCTTCGTTGAGCTCCTTTAATCGACCCCGCTGTGCATCTGTTAGATGTGCTCCGGCATGGATCAAATCCTTGTAATAACGCTCAAGCAACCAGGCATCTTCGCTATTGAGGCCAAGTGATTCGCGAGCATCGTAAAGATCCTTGATCCGCTTAAAGAGAGCAGGGTTGAGATTTATCGAATCCTGATGAGCAGCAAGTTTTGGTGCGATCTCTTCCTCGATCGCATCGAGTGCATCATTGGTATCACTTGAAGATTTGTTGTAAAAGACCAACAACATGCGCATTAAGTACTGCCCACTCTTTTCAAGGGCAACAATTGTGTTCTCAAATGTTGCAGCACCTGGAGCATCAAGAATTGCTTGAACCTCTAGAAGCTGTGCTGCACAACCTTCATAGAAGGCAGGAAGGTAGTGCTCCTCTCTAATTTGAGCAAACGGAGGAAGCTCGTATTCAAGGGTACTTCGTTGGGCAAATGGGTTCGCATTAGTCATAACGCGAAACCTATCAATTAAAGAAGGTTTTAACGAGGGCGACGACGGCGTTGACTTGAGTTAGGACGTGGACGCTTTCCGCCGCTACGTACTGACTTTTCAACGATGGGCACGATGTAAGGAATACCTGATGGCTCCTGTGCACCCGTAATCTTCATTAAATCAGTGCTCAATGGTGTAACCCCAACAAACTTAGGGGTGACTCCTGCACGTTGTGTAAGTCCACCAATCGATTTTTGCTGACGTGTGGTTGCAAGGGTTACAACAGTTCCGGCCTCACCCGCACGAGCTGTACGACCTGCGCGGTGTAGGTAATCCTTGTGATCTGTTGGTGCATCAACATGGACCACAAGTGAGATTCCATCAACGTGAATACCGCGTGCTGCAACATCTGTCGCAACTAGAGCTGCGTTTGCCGTCTCCTTGAAGAGTGCCAATGTGCGTGTACGAACCGCTTGTGACTTTCCACCGTGCAGCGCTCCAACTGGAACACCAGCGTGAGCCAGCTTGTCAGCTAAACGATCTGCACCGCGTTGAGTCTTTACGAACAAGATTGTCTTTCCATTACGAGCCGCAACTTGATTTGTGATGTCATCTTTATCAGTTGGGTTCATCACCAATACGTAGTGCTCCATTGTTGAAACAGATGCACGATCATTTTGTAGTGAGTGGGTCTTTGGGTTCTTCAGGTACTGACGAACCAATGAATCAACACCACGATCTAGAGTTGCAGAGAAAAGTAGACGCTGACCATCAAGCTTTGCCTGATCAAGAATCTCTTTAACAACAGGTAAGAAGCCCATATCTGCCATCTGATCTGCTTCATCAAGAACGGTGATTTGTAGTTGATCTAATTGAACCTCACCCTTGTTAAGTAGATCAATTAAACGACCAGGCGTAGCAACCAAGATTGCTGTTCCGCGACGCATTGCAGTGATCTGCTTTGAGTATGACATTCCACCAGCAACTACAACTGATTCGTGACCAATTGATCGTGCAAGCGGCATTAAAACCTCATCGATCTGCTGTGCAAGTTCACGTGTTGGAGTCAAAACAAGTGCCAATGGCTTGTGAGGCTTTGCAACCTTGCCATTGAGATTGTTAAGAAGGGCTAAACCAAATGCAAGGGTCTTTCCTGAGCCAGTTTGTCCACGACCCAAGATGTCATGACCTGCTAGAGCATCTGGAAGTGTTGCGATCTGAATTGGAAATGGATGCATGATTCCTTGCTTGCTCAAAGCATTAACAAGTGGGGCCGCGATTCCAAGATCAGCAAATGTTGTTGTGATCTCAGTTAGTGGAGTCGCATCAACTAGGTTTGCATCTGCAAGGTTTGCTGAAATGTAGTTGTCATCTGCACCAAAATCCACCGCTGCATTAGAATGAGATTTTGCATGCTTCTTGAAATCATCACGAGCATACGCAGGTGTTTCATTGCGGCGATCACGTACTGGACGCTCGGCACGGAAGTTAGCTGCACGTGTATCAGGTGCAACACTGCTTTTCTTTGGACGGGTCGGATCAAACTTTTCACGCTTGCGTGGTTCAAAGTTTGGACGACCATCATCGGTGCGTGCAATCTTTGCCTTCGCCGCGTCGCGACGTGTTGTTGGACGAGTGTCAGACTCTTTCTTAAATGCTGGACGTTCTGGACGTTCTGCCTTCTTGTACGTCTTCTTAAATTCTGGACGAGTCGTTGGACGTTCTGTTCGCTCTGCACGTGGTGCTGATTCGCGAACTTCGCGCTCTTTAACAAACTTCTTTGCACGAGAATCTGGACGCTGTGAACGTTCGATACGTGCCTTGCGCTCTTCAGGAGCCTCTGTTGGACGTGGCTTTGAAGCGGTTTGCTCTTGGTAACGCTTTGCACGCAACTTTGAACGTTCGACTAAACGAACCTCTTTCTTTGATGCAGTTGATGTATCAACATCTGAGTAACGACGAGTTGATGGCTTAGCTGCTGCACCCTTACGAGCCGCTTTTTGTGCAGTCGTATGACGAGCCTTTGGAGCGGCTTCTTTAAAGGCAACAGCCTTCTTTGCGCGCTTAGGCTTTCCTGCTGATGCTGCGCGACGAGCTTTTCCGGGCGCGCTAGTACGTGGTTGTAGAGACATAGAAAATGCATACCAATCGAGACGACAAGCGCGTCTCGGGTATAGCTCGCACTTTTGGCGGCTAGGGCGAAAATAAGACTCGCATGTAG
>LIAM01000107.1 GCA_001438925.1 Actinobacteria bacterium BACL15 MAG-120619-bin91
AACAAGGATCTTGAGGCGATTGCCAAGGATCGGGCAGAGATTATTCAAGGGGTTGAAAAAGCTTTTATCGATCTTTATGAAAAGATTAGAGAAACAAGTGGCGGAGTGGGTGCAGCCGCGTTATCTGCAGGTTCATGCACCGGCTGTAACCTTTCAATAAACGCGGTCGAGATCAAGAGAATGGCTGACTTAGCCGATGATGAAGTTGTCCGCTGCGAAGAGTGTCGTTGCATCTTGGTGCGAGGGGTTTAAGTGGCGCGTCACTTCTTACTGACAGCAGATGGAGGTTCACGGGGAAACCCTGGTCCTGCAGGGTATGGATCTGTCATCACTGAAAACGGCAAGATTATTGCTGAGCTTTATGACTTTATTGGAGTTGCAACCAACAACGTCGCTGAATATAGCGGCCTGATCGCCGGTTTAACAGCGATTAATGAGATTGATTCAACGGCAACAGTTGATGTAAAGATGGACAGCAAACTAGTTGTAGAACAGATGTCAGGTCGCTGGCAGATTAAGCATGCGGATATGAGAGTTCTTGCTCAATCTGCTCGCTCTGCTCACAATCCGTCACTAGTTACCTATACGTGGATTCCACGTGATGAAAACTCTCATGCAGATCGACTTGCAAATAAGGCGCTTGACCAACAAACAGGTGGCGGCCAAGTCATTCAAACTCAGCAAAACTACTTAACTGAACGTTTACTCTCTACTGAAAAGGCAACAACTATATTTTTGATCCGCCATGGCGAAACCATCTTGACCCCCTTTAAGAAGTTTTCAGGTGATGGTCCATTAAACCCTGAGCTCACCCACATCGGTTTAGACCAGGCAGCAAAAGTTGCAGCAGCGGTTGCACAGCTAAATCCTGAGGTGATTATCGCCTCGCCTCTCAAGAGAACTACTCAAACCGCCGAAGCACTCTCGCAGCAAACAGGTCTACCCATTGTGTTTGAAGAGGCTTGGATTGAATGTTCATTTGGAGTCTGGGATGGGCTTTCAATCGATGAGGTAAAGGAAAAGTATCCAGCCGATTATCAATCTTGGATTTCATCAACTGGATTCGCACCGCCCCAGGGTGAGTCCTATGACAGCGTTGCCTTACGTGTTGATGCAGCCCTTAATCAAATCGCGGCAGAGTTTCCAGGCCAACGTGTTGCAGTTGTTACCCATAACGGCACCATAAAGTCAGCGGTTAAAGTTGTTATCGGTGCGCCAGCGGAAAGTATCTTCCATATTGATGTTTCACCATGTTCAGTCACAACGGTAAGCATTTGGCCAAGCGATGGTTTACGTGCCCTGCGTACCTTAAATGAACAGGCACACCTTCGTTAATTTCTACTTAATTACTCGGTAGGTTGCAAGGGTTGGATCACTTGCATAGGCGATTCGTACCCCGGCCTTTTGTGTCGTAGATAATCCAGAAACAATCTGCTCAGTTAACACTTCTCCTGGTGCCACAACAGCCACACCAGGTGGATATGGTGCGATCAGATCTGCGCTCACCCTTCCGATCGCCTTTTGCGCAGAAACAAATTCAGTATCTGCAAAATAGGCATCCCGCATAGATACCGCCACAGTTGGAACAATGGACCAGCTTAAAGAAGTTTGAGTTGGTCGAGGCGTTGCGTTAAGAGTTTTCAAAATTTTCACCAAAGCCGCTGATAGAACTGAGAAATCATCAGGGTTATCAGCAAGGGTTGCCAGGAAAACGATGGTGTCCTGATCAGCCATCTCAACCCGGATATTTACCTTTTGTAGCTCCTTTTCGATATCTACCCCTGAAACTCCAAGAATATTTGCTCGTAAGACAATCTTGACTGGATCAAAACGTCCAGCAGCAAAATCGCTGCTGTTGAGAAAGATTGGTTTTTCAAAGTGTGATTGAACCTGCGCCTTGAAATCATTGACATACTTCAAGAGATCGCCAGTTAACTGATCTCCACGGCTTTGTAGCAAAGCGCGGCAGCCATCAATTGAGGCAAGCGGTGCACCGGCTGGTGATGTCGTATGTGTAGTCTCAAAACTCTGCTCAATTCGGTCTAGGTTTAAAAACTTGCCCTGTGCCAATAACAATGCAGATGCGCTATAGCCGGGCAATGCTTTATGAACGCTGGTAATTAATGCATCGGCACCAAGTTGCAGTACATGTTGAGGAAGCATTGAGTTAAAGCCAAAGTGTCCACCCCATGCCGCATCGATGATTACAGGAATTGAGTTTTCATGGGCCTTTGAAATCAATGCAGGAAGATCTGAGATCGCTCCCAAGTAACCAGGCTCTGTTAACAGAAGTGCAATAGGTTTTTGATCTAGCACACGCTCTAGCTCTGAAACAGGAATCCCTGTAGGAACACCGGTTGCCTCATCAATCGCTGGGGTTAACCAAATCGGCTCTAGCCCTGTTAAGACAAGTGCACTTAGGACTGAACGATGAGCGGTACGGGTGATCGCAACCTTGTCACCTGGTTTTCCCAACGCCAAAATAATCGCCTGATTAGCATGGGTTGATCCACCCGTTGAAAACCGTGCGTAATCGGCGTCCCATAGTGATGCGGCTAACCCTTCTGCTTTCTTAAGAGTTCCCTCAGTAAGTTTTATCTCATCAAGTCCACCGTAGAGAGGAGTATCTGAATCCACGACAGTTCCGAGGCCTTGATCTAATCGATACGCCTTTTGTTTATGGCCTGGAATTGTGAAAGCTGTGCGCTCGGTTTCAAAATAGGACAGATAAGCATCAAGTAAAGGTGCGCTATCTCGTAACCGTGAGTTCATCTTCTAAGCCTAACTAATGGACTGGCGAGTAGGAAATGATGGCTTAGACTTTGTCCATGACAACACTCACCGCATTGACTCAGGAGCGTCGGTTGGTTACCGCTATTCCGGGACCAAAATCTCTCGAAGCGCTACAGCGCCGCAGTGAGGCGACATCTGGGGGACTTGGACTGGCTTTTCCAGTTGTAGTCGAACGTGCAAGTGATGCGATTCTTTTGGATATCGATGGCAATCAGATCATTGATCTGGGTTCAGGTATTGGTGTTACCGGTGTTGGAAACTCAGCACACCGTGTAGTCGATCGTGTGATCGATCAGGTTCAAGCATTTACACATACATGTTTCACCGTTGCTCCATACATGGGCTATATCGAAGTCTGTGAAAAGCTGAATTCATTAACACCTGGCACATTTAAGAAAAAGTCTATTCTTGTTAACTCAGGTGCTGAGGCTGTAGAAAATGCAATCAAGATCGCTCGTCACTACACAAAGCGTCAGGCGATCGTTGTTTTTGAACACGGATACCACGGACGTACCAACCTAACTATGGCGTTGACTGCAAAGAACATGCCATT
>LIAM01000108.1 GCA_001438925.1 Actinobacteria bacterium BACL15 MAG-120619-bin91
GGCTTGGCGGCAAGATCCCAGCTATACATCGCATTAGTGTGGATTTACCCGCACCATTTGTTCCAATTACACCTAATACTTGACCATAATTAACATCAAGATTTACATCATCGAGTGCGCGAACAACACGGGTCTGTTTTGAACCACGACCCAATGCTTTGGCGCGAGCCTTAAGTGTTGGTCTCTTATCGATCGCGGTGGTGTATGTCAGGCCAAGGTTGCGGACCGAGACAGCGATTTCATGTGTCTTATGTTGACTAAAGGCGGACAGCGAACTCACGCTCCCTCGATAAGAAGAAATAAGTGCCGATCAGAAATATTCCTACAGCCCATGCCAAGCCTTGCAACATATTTGAAATCTCCGGCATCTGTCCATGCACCAATGCTGATGACCAAGAGTCAAGTATTGGAAATAGGGGATTTACAACCTCAAGCACCCGAAGTTTTGGATCTAGTTCAGATGCTTCATATAGGACCGGTGATAGATAAAGGAGCGTGCGGGTCAAATACGGCAGAAAACTTGCGATATCTCGGAAGTAGACATTGATACATGAAATAGTTATTGCCAACCCCAAAGCCAATAAAATAGTAATCAGAAGGATTGGAATCGCCCAGAGCATTTCAACTTTAAACTCAGAGCCAACTACAACCTTGATGATCAAAAACACAAAAATAGTAGGTACAAATTTAAAGACGGCAATTATCACTGCAGAGATGGGAAGCATTACTCGAGGGAAAGCGGTGTTGAGAATCAATCTTTGCCCCGCAGTAATCGATTTAACGCCTCCGGTAAGAGAGTTCGAAATCAGATAAAAGAGGAATAAGGTTGCCGTTAAGTGCACATAACGAGTGCCGTCGCTTCCACCGCGAATAATTACGATCAAAATAAAATAGACACCTGAAAGTAATAGTGGATTAATCACTAGCCAAAGTTGTCCAAATACTGAATCAAAGTGCTGCTCTCGTAGCTCGGATTTGGAGAACTCAGAGATAAATACTCTTCTAGACCAAAGGGATTTCCAGTACTTACCGAGCTTAGGCAGGCCCGCCTTAAATGGCTCGTATACCTGAATCGGGGTGCTCACGGATGCAAGGTTACCGCAGGGGCTAGCGAGTTCGGTGATGTAAGAAATCCAAACCCCCACGAAATATGCATTGTGAGCAAAATAGTTGGCAAACAAAGAATCTCACCCATGCTCTTACCAATTATTACCGAAGCTCCCAGGATAAACACTGCATACACAAGAGCTGGGATAAAGAAGATTGGCGAGATGGTTGCACCCAAAAGGATTGATACGGAGGTAACAAGAACTGTAAATGGTGGTGCCAGATACCTGTAATTAATTGTTCCTTGATGTCTACGAGAAACTACACGTCTCCAGCGACCATATTCAAAGTACTGCTTTGATAAGGCTTTGATGGTTGAACGAGGTCGATATGTAACGGTTAATCGTGGATCAAAGTAAACCAATCCACCTTTCTCACGTAAGCGAAAGTTCAACTCCCAATCTTGTGCACGAGTAAATCTCTCATCAAAACCACCAATTTTAAGAAGTGCTTCCTTTCTGAAGCATCCAAGGTAGACGGTATCGACCTCACCTGGAGCACCGCCGGTATGAAAGCGTGAGGCCCCGACACCTAGTGGACTTCGCATTGCTCGTGCAACTGATCTTTCAAAGAGCGTGGTTCCTTCGGCGGCCATCACACCACCAACATTGACCGCTCCAGTTTCAGCAAGAACTGTGAACGCTGTTTCACAGTAATTACTCGGTATCTGTGAATGCCCATCTACCCGAACAATGATTGAGTATCTTGAAGTTGCAATTGCAAGGTTTAATCCTGCCGCTGTACGGCCAGATGGATTTTCAACAATTACTACTCGAGAGTCCTTTGCTTGAATTTGGGTGGCGATCTGCATAGTCGCATCATGTGAAGGCCCCACCGCAAGAATGACTTCTAAGGCTCCATCAAAGCTTTGAGCCAAGATTGAATTCACAGACTCCTCTAAATGCTGTGCTTCATTGAGGACAGGCAGGATCACCGAGATTTCTCGCTTCGGTGAGCCATATAACCTGTTTGCTGATGTCGACATAACACGTACACGCTATCGCTCAAGTACTCTCTGATAGTGAAATCAACGCGGGCAATTCGGATTATTACCTCACTATCTGTGGGAGTAGTACTTGTTTCCGCCTTTTCCTGGCTGGGCTTAGGCCAGATCAACGGTGCTATCAACCGGATCGATGCCTTTAGTTCTGTTTCATCTCGACCAGATAAACCAAATAAAGCTCTTAACTACTTATTAGTGGGTTCAGATACACGTGAAGGTCTCACCAGAGAGCAGATGAAACTACTGCGGGTAGGAAGCACAAAAACCGCTGCAGGTTCCCGTTCCGATACCATGCTGTTGGTTCATATCTCAAAGTCTCGGGATAAAGCAACGATTATTTCTATTCCTCGTGATTCGTTGGTAACGATTCCAGAGCATCCATCTTCTGTAGATAAAACAAAGATTGTTCCTGCAGCAAAGGGCAAGATCAATGCTGCCTTTGCATTTGGTGGGGCACCACTGTTGATTCAAACAATTGAGGATGAAACTGGTGTTCGAATTGATCACTACATCGAAATAGGCTTTGCCGGTTTTGCCGGAATGGTTGATGCACTGGGTGGAATCGAAGTCTGTACCAAGCGAGACATTGATGATCCTGGAAGCCACTTAGTCCTGCCCGCCGGCGTTCACACCCTTAATGGTGTTGAAGCGTTGAAGTATGTTCGCACACGTGACTTTGATGGCATGGGCGATTTAGGGCGAATGCAACGTCAACAACAGTTTATGAGCGCTGTTCTTCGCAAGGTAACAAGCACTGGAGTTCTGCTCAATCCAATCAAACTTGTCAACTTCTTTAACGCTGCGATTGCAACTGTAAAGACAGATTCAGAGCTCAACAAGAGTGATTTGTTGACCCTTGCAAAGCAGATGAAAAATCTCTCATCAAGCAATGTTAGAACTCTCACTATTCCATTGGGTAATGTCAATGCTCGTGTTCCCGGAGTTGGATCGGTCGTCACATGGGATTCAGAACTTGCCCCTGACTTATTTAATCGAATTCGTGAGGATTTGCCCCTTACAGATGAGGTGACCCCTACTCCATCTGCTTCATCATCAACCACGCCAAAGCCAACTGTGATCGATAAATTTAAGACTCGTACCGCCGATGAAAATCCCTGCGGGGCTCTGAAGTAAACTCTGGCGCATGACTTTAACTCTCTCGGTAGTTGGCTGCGGTTATCTTGGAGCCACTCACGCTGCATGTATGTCCTCACTAGGTTTTACCGTTG
>LIAM01000109.1 GCA_001438925.1 Actinobacteria bacterium BACL15 MAG-120619-bin91
TAGTGGTACACCGCTGTTTGCAGAGATCCAGTTATCAAACTGTACGCGTGATGTAGCAAATGTTGCTGATGAAAGGTAAGCCTGTACTGCCTGTACTTCCTTGCGTGATGAGAAAGCTGCTGTGAACTCTCCACCACCAACAACAGGAACAGTTACCTTTGGATTTGTAGCTGGTAGGTAGAAGGCGAATGCATCACCTGTTGGTGAGATTGTTGCGCCTCCATCAGCAAGGATATTTCCGTAGAAAGATGCTTGCTGAAGCATCATGCAACCACCAGTAGGAATACCGGCACCTGCATCCTGGAATGAGGTTGTTGCAATTCCCTTGACGTTGCCAACCCACTTATCGTTCTGCATCCATCCAGCGACCTTCTCCATTGCGGAGACGATGCGCTTGTCAGAGAACTTGATCTTGTGGCTGACCCAGTTGTTGTAAACCTTTGAGCCGTGTTCGCGTAGAACAATCTGCTCTACCCAGTCAGTTGCAGGCCATCCTGTTGCTCCACCAGAACCTAGACCACCACAGAACGCTGTCTTTCCATCTGCGGCCATCTTGTCTGCAAGATCTGTCATCTGTTCAAATGTTGTAGGAACTGTGTAACCAGCTGCCTTAAATTGCTTTGGTGAGTACCAAACAAGTGACTTCATGTTTGATCCAAATGGAGCTGCATAGAACTTACCGTTTACGGTTCCGTATGCCTTCCATGACTTTGACCAATACTTGTCAACGTTTGCTTAACAGCCTTTGGAGCAAGCTTTACTTTGCCTGTTTCAACAAGCTTTGCAAGAAGTCCTGGCTGTGGGATGAAGGCTAGATCTGGTGCGTTGTTACCCTTTACACGAACTGGTAGCAATGCTTCGAACTGGTTTGATCCTTCGATCTTGATCTTCACACCTGTGCATGTTGTGAAATCTTTCCATGCAGTCTGAAGTGTTGTGAGCTCTGGCTCTAGAATTGAAGTAAAGATAGTTACTGTCTTGCCCTTTAATCCCTTGTAACCTGTAAATGGATCACAGTTAACCGCAGCTGATGCTGAAGTCACTGTAAACATTGACGCTACGAGAGAAAGAGCAGCTGCAGCAGTTACTGCAAGAAGACCTTTTCTTTTCATTTTTATCCTTAAGGGGTCAGCGGTCCGGGCTCCAAGTGAGACCCGCGTCCCGTGGTGGGCTAATTCTTATGCCGGTGGTTGGCAGAGGCAAGGTGTGGGGCATGTAAATGGCATGTACAACTACAACGATTTGGTAACTAGGGCCTTCCTAGGCGTGGGATAGCCTGACCATATGAACCTCCTGGATGCCAGCTCAGTCATCTCGACCCTGGGCCTGATCGGCGTCCTAGGAATCATCTTTATGGAGACCGGGCTGCTCATTGGCCTTGTTTTCCCTGGCGGCGAGATTGTTTTCCTGGCCGGCATCGCAGCCTCTGGATCTGGAGAAGCCTTACTTGGTGATGCCAAGTTATCGACACCACTGTTGTTTGCCTTAGCACCAATTGCAGCGATTGTTGGTGGTGAGGTTGGCTACTGGTTTGGCAAAAAGTATGGCCGCAAGTTTTTTGATCGCCCGGATAGCAGATTCTTTAATCAAAAGATGGTTGCAACTATTGAAAAGTGGTTGGGTAAGTATGGGCCACGTAAGGCCTTAGTTTTCGGGCGCTTCATTCCATTTGCCAGAACCTTGATTAACCCGGTGTGTGGTGTTGCTAACTTAGAGCGCAGGCTTTTTTCAACCTGGAACGCGATCGGTGCAATCATTTGGACGCAGAGCGCAATGGGTGTTGGTTACTTCTTGGGTGATGTCTTTGAGGAAAATGGAGATTACTTCATTGTTGGTATCGTCGTATTGATTGTTATTGGAACTTCAATTCCTTTAGCGATGGAAGTATTTAGAGAGCATCAATCAAAACGTTATAAGCCTAAATCAGATAGTTGATAGGCGGCGCGGTATTCATACCCCGCCTCTTTAATCTTTGGCTCAGCACCACGTTCAACAATTACTGCAATACCAACGACAATCGCACCCGCTTCTAGTAAAGCCTCAACTGCGGTAAGAACTGAACCACCAGTTGTTGATGTATCTTCAACCGCCAGTACTCGCTTGCCCTTTACATCTGGTCCCTCGATACGACGTTGTAAACCATGTGCTTTTTCAGCTTTACGAACTACAAATGAATCAAGCCTCTTTCCTTGGCTTGCAGCCACATGCATCATTGCCGTTGCAACTGGATCTGCGCCAAGGGTTAATCCACCAACGGCATCAAAATCAAGATCTGCGGTTAGATCCAACATCACCTGGCCGACCAGGGGCGCAGCTACTGAATCCAAAGTCACGCGACGAAGATCTACGTAGTAATCAGCCTCTTTTCCGCTAGAAAGAGTGACCTTTCCATGTACAACCGCTTTAGAAAGAATCTGTTCTCTGAGTGTTTCGCGTGAATTCATAGTTGCCACCCTATCTTCTACTTATCTTCCTTATAGACAATTACCTCGCCCTTACGGCGGGTTGCTAAACCTTTAGGTGGATTCTCTTTAAGTAGCGCATCAACTTCAATTCGAAGCTGTGCAACCTCAACCGCCATATTGGCCATGGCAGATTCCAATTCAATGATGCGCTTAATGCCTGCGTGATTGATTCCCTCACCTACTAATTTTTGAACCGCTCGCAGTAAAGCGATATCACGCAATGAGTATCGGCGGTTGCGGCCTTCGGTACGTGATGGAGAAACTAAACCTAACTTGTCATATTGGCGCAGCGTTTGTGGATGCATCCCTGAGATTTCAGCGGCCACTGAAATTACATAGACACCAGCATCATCATCTGGTTGTGGGTTGTTGTTCTCGGTGTTCATATCTTGGCCTTGTTCACAAAGTCGGAGCGAACATCATCGCTTGCAGTCTCTTCTGCAAATTTCTTTAGGGCATCTAGTGCTTTTCCATCAACCCGTTGTGGAACCTGCACCTCAACGGTGACCAATAAATCTCCCGTTGTACTGCCCTTTGTGACACCGCGGCCCTTAACGCGCAGGGTGCGACCATTAGGTGTTCCGGGCGCAATGCGCACGGTTACATCATCGCCAGACAAGGTTGGAACCTTTATATCTGCACCTAATGCAGCTTCTGTAAATGTCACCGGCAAAGTTAATGTCAGATTCTCACCTTTGCGACCAAAGATTGGATGAGGCTTTACATGCAGTTGAATAAAAAGATCTCCGGGTCCTGCTTCTCCGGGTGAACCCTTGCCCTTCATGCGGATCTTTGCACCATCATTAACACCTGCTGGAACACGAGCAGAGATGTTTTGTGATTGCCCA
>LIAM01000110.1 GCA_001438925.1 Actinobacteria bacterium BACL15 MAG-120619-bin91
GGCTCTGATGCCGCAGCCTTCATCGCTGCCTCGTAAGCAACAACCTTTCCTGGCTTTGGAGCTGCAACCTTAAGAGTTCCTTCAGTTCCAGGAAGACCCTTGTGCTTCTGCCAATCTCCAGTCACCTTAAGCAAAGCCTCTACAGCTTCAGATGGTTGTGCACCAACACCGAGCCAGTACAGAGCACGCTCTGAGTTGATCTCGATAAGTGATGGCTCTTGTCCTGGTACGTAGCGACCAATCTCTTCGATTGATAGACCATTACGTGCCTTGCGTGAGTCTGTAACTACAACGCGGAAAAATGGTGTGCGGATTTTGCCCATGCGCATTAAACGAATTTTTGTAGCCAAGAAAGTTGTACTCCTGTAAATGTGTGCCATGTGTATCAACCGCAGCGGGGTGCGCGATCAATTCATATGACTATCGAATTGTGGATGTTGCTGGGGGTAGAGGGCCCCTTCAACAGGTTGCCAATTCTGCCATTTAAGCCCCCAGATACGAAATCGAGGGTTGACTACCCCTCTTCCTGGGCTCGCTTGGCGGGGTTTCCTGATTTGGACTTTTTCTTCTTATTGACCGGTGCGTTGGCCTTTGGCATGGCTGGCATCGCCATACCTGGAGGCATTCCAGCTGGCATCCCACCATTGCGCACCTGCTTCATCATCTTTTGTGCCGCGGAGAATCGATCTACCAAATTATTGACATCGGAAACCTTGCGACCTGAACCCAAGGCAATACGCGCTCTGCGAGAGCCGTTGAGCACCTTTGGGTCCCTGCGCTCTGTTGGTGTCATCGATTGAACAATTGCTGTGGTGCGAACAATTTCGCCCTCATCAAAGTTTTCAATCTGTTTTTTCATCTGTCCTGCACCAGGAAGCATTCCTAGCAGCTTAGACATGTTGCCCATCTTGGACATCGCCTGCAATTGATCCAGGAAATCCTCTAATGTGAAATCTTCACCACTTGCAAACTTAGCTTCAAGCTTTGCTGATGTATCGGTATCAAAGGCCTTCTTTGCCTGTTCGGCCAATGTTGCAACATCACCCAGACCCAAGATTCGAGATGCCATTCGCTCTGGATAGAAAACATCAAACTCATGTAATTTTTCACCGGTCGATGCAAACATAATCGGACGCTTAGTCATTGAAGCAATCGATAGCGCAGCACCGCCTCGGGCATCACCATCTAGCTTTGTCAGTACAACACCATCAAAGCCAACACCATCTAGGAAGGCTTGCGAGGTTCTGACCGCATCCTGTCCGATCATCGCATCGACCACAAACAAGATCTCATCTGGGTTTATGGCATCTCGAATATCTGATGCTTGCTTCATCAAATCTTCATCGACACCTAATCGACCTGCGGTATCGACAATAACCATGTTGTACATCTTGGATTTTGCAAACTCGATACCGTCTTTAGCAACTTTGACTGGGTTTCCTCGGCCATTGCCGGGTTCGGGTGCAAAGACAGGAACATTGACTGATTCACCAACAACTTGTAACTGTGTCACAGCGTTAGGTCGTTGTAAATCCGAGGCAACTAGTAATGGGGTGTTTCCTTGTTCTGCATAAAACTTTGCAAGCTTTCCGGCCAAAGTTGTCTTACCCGCTCCTTGCAAACCTGCAAGCATGATCACCGTTGGAGGATTTTTTGCAAAGCGAACTCTACGAGCCTGTCCACCTAAGATCTCAATCAATGATGCATTAACAATTTCAAAGATCGCATTGGCCTGATTGGTTCCAGATTGCAAGGTGGGCAAAGCGTCCAAAGACTTTTGGCGAATATCCGCGATGAAATCTTCGACAACTGAAAGGGCTACATCTGATTCAAGAAGTGCTTGTCGAATCTCCTGACAGGTTGTCTCTATGTCTGAGGAGGAAATCTTGCCCTTTGAGCGCAGCGAAGAAAAGGCTCCACTAATGCGCGAGGTCAGTGATTCAAACATAAGGAGGGAAGACTACTTCAACGCCTGCTTAAGGTGCGAAGCGACCTCGTTGGCACGCTCGGATGAAAGTGGCCCACCGGTTAACTCTGTGACATACAAGGTGTCAATCGCCTCAGCTCCCAGGGTTGTGACAATCGCAGATCGAATATCGATTTTGGATTGAGTAATTGCAGTACCAATTCTAAACAGTAACCCTGGTCTGTCATGGCTTCGAACTTCAATCACAGTTGCATCGGTTGCAGCATCGGTAAAGATCTCTACTTCAGGATCTGGCACTGGAATCGAAGGAATAGATGCATAGGCGGTGGCTCTTGCAATGAGTTTTTCTTCAACATCTTTAGAATCAGTTAGCGCTGCTGCTATTAAATCATGCAGTTTTGTTGCACTTACCTCTGGTGCATGAGGCTCTGGAGTCACGATCCAATACATAACCGCTGATTCTCCAAGGGTTTTTGTACGTGCTGATTTAACATCTAAGCGCGAGATGTTAAACACTCCTGCAACGATGGATAAGAGG
Source organism: Actinobacteria bacterium BACL15 MAG-120619-bin91 (assembly GCA_001438925.1). Taxonomy (GTDB): domain Bacteria; phylum Actinomycetota; class Actinomycetes; order Nanopelagicales; family Nanopelagicaceae; genus Planktophila. The sequence goes on from LIAM01000110.1 coordinate 2,466, forward strand.
CCAGGTTTATCGGGTGAGATAACCTCCACCGCATATCCACTGGAGTGCTCCTGCAAGGTGACTCGCAACTGGCCCTTTTCAGCCTGCACTCTTTGCTCATCACTTACCTCTGGCTGTTGCGCAACCTCAGCACCGGCCATGGCTCTTTTGACTCTTTGCACCAGATCATTAACTAATGTTGCTTTCCATTCACTCCATCCAGCACTTCCTGTTGCTTCACCATCGGCGATGCTTAGCGCATGCAATAACTCCAAAGTATTCACATCAGGAATCACCGACACAATCGATTGGATGGTTGCCGGATCATCTAAATCACGACGCGTTGCAGTTGATGAGAGCAGCAAGTGATGAAGTACTAAATCCTTTAGTATCTCGATCTCTTTTTCATCAAAGCCCACTCGTTTAGCTATCGGTTCGATTAATCGAACGCCACGCACGCAGTGATCTTCCTGCCCACCCTTTCCGATGTCATGAAAGAGTGCCGCAAATAGAAGTAAATCCGGTCGCTGAACCTTTCGAGTTAATTTGGCGGCATGGACAGCTGTTTCAACCATGTGGCGATCTACTGTGTGGCGATGTAGGGCGTTTCGTTGAGGCAAGGAACGAACACTCATCCACTCTGGTATCCATTCAAAGATGATCTCTTCCTGATCTAATGACTCAAAAATCCTCACCATGGCTTCACCTGCGCCAATTAACGAGATCAACAACTCTCGCGCCTCACGTGGCCAGGGAGATGGCAATATTCCATCACCTTTTTTGAGATTTTCAGATAACTCAATGCAGGTATCAAGGGACAGTGGAAGGCCAAGTTGTGCAGCTGTAG
>LIAM01000111.1 GCA_001438925.1 Actinobacteria bacterium BACL15 MAG-120619-bin91
TTGGATCGATGCTGTGGTTTATTGTGATTGCAAGCAATCTGACCATGGGTATTGCATGGCACCGCTTCTTAGCACCATTTAATATCTTCTTCCGCCGCAACGCTGATGGCGCATCATCACTAGGTGCCCTGCCGCCAATGATGTCCCATGGCGAAGAGATCAACTTTGAAGATCCAAAGGAGGATGATGTCTTTGGACTTGGTACACGTGCAGATATCTCTTGGAAGGGTCTGCTAGATATGTCCACATGTACCGAATGTGGTCGTTGCCAATCACAATGCCCTGCCTGGCACACTGAAAAACCATTGTCACCCAAGCTTTTAATCATGGCTATGCGTGATCATGCCTTCGCTAAAACCGTTGAAAATGAGGCGTTAGTTGGTGAAAACTCACCGATTAGCTTGGATGTTTTGTGGTCCTGTACGACATGTGGTGCCTGCGTTAATGAGTGCCCAGTTGATATTGAACATGTTGATCACATCGTTAACATGCGTCGCTTCCAGGTTCTTGTTGAATCTGAGTTCCCATCAGAGCTAGGTGGAACCTTTAGAAACCTTGAAAAGGCGGGTAACCCTTGGGGTGCTAATCGCGCAGATCGCGAGGCCTGGATCGCTGAATGTGATTTCCCAGTAAATGTTGTTGAAGGTGAATTACCAGAAGAGGTTGAGTACTTATTCTGGGTTGGTTGTGCCGGTGCTTATGAAGAGCGTGCCAAAAAAACAACCAAGGCTGTCGCAGAGCTGTTGTACATGGCTGGCGTTAACTTTGCAGTTCTTGGCAAAAAAGAAACCTGTACCGGAGATCCTGCCCGTCGTGCGGGTAATGAGTTCCTGTATCAGATTCTTTCCCGTGAAAATATTGAAACCTTTAATGTGGCCTTTGGTGATCGACCAAAGGGTAAGAAAAAAGTTGTTGTTACCTGCCCACATTGCTTTACAACAATCGGTCGCGATTATGGACAACAAGGCTTTGAATTAGAAATGGTTCACCACACTCAGTTGCTAAATCAATTGCTGCGTGAAAAGCGTTTGCTACCAATCAAAATGTCCCACACCGCGATGACCTATCACGATCCATGTTATTTAGGTCGCCACAATGAGATCTACCAACCACCACGTGAAATTCTGGAAGCAACGGGTGTTGAGTTAACTGAGATGCCACGAAACAAGGAACGTTCATTTTGCTGTGGCGCAGGTGGTGGCCGTATGTGGATGGAGGAAAAGATCGGTACCCGCATCAATATCAACCGTGTTGAAGAGGCGATCGCAACAGGTGCGACAGAGTTAGCTGTGGCCTGTCCCTTCTGCCGCGTGATGACTAGCGATGGAATGAACGCAAAAGAGTCTGCCGTCGAAGTCTTGGATGTTGCCCAGGTTTTGCTGCGCTCGGTTAAAGAGGGCTAGGGTCAAAGAAACTAGGCGTAAATACGACCCATTCTCAGGAAACTTTCAGGCTGTGAGAGCATTCTCTAGTCATGACAACGACATTAGACAAGAACAGCCAGCGCATACTCGTCGTTGATGATGAAGCAAGCATCAGCGAACTGATCTCAACCAGCCTGCGTTTTGTGGGCTTTGATGTCCGCACCGCGGCCAATGGTGCAGAAGCACTCCGTGTAGCTGAAGATTTCAAGCCCCATGCAATGGTTCTCGATGTCATGTTGCCTGATCTTGATGGCTTTGAGGTGTGCAAAAAGATTCGTAATGAAGGTGTAGATACAGGAGTTTTATTCCTGACAGCTAAAGATGGCATGGAAGACAAGGTCAAGGGTTTAACCCTTGGCGGCGATGATTACATGACTAAGCCATTTTCATTGGAAGAGCTTGTTGCACGCTTGCGCGCACTTCTCCGTCGCACAGGTGTGGATCAGATTGAGATTGATGATGAAAAGATGCGCTTTGCAGATCTAGAACTTGATGAGGCAACTCATGAGGTCCGTCGTGCCGGCGAGCTATTAGATCTTTCTCCGACAGAGTTTGCATTACTGCGTTACTTAATTATTAACGCCGATCGCGTTGTATCAAAGGCGCAGATCCTTGATCATGTCTGGCAGTACGACTTCCGTGGTGACATGGGAATTGTTGAAACCTATATTTCATATCTGCGCAAAAAGGTAGATGCCTTTGAGCCACCACTTATTCACACGGTACGTGGAGTTGGCTATCGTTTACGGATGCCGCCCAAGTAATAAATGAGATCGCGTGCCCAGATTGCAGATTGGACAAATACAAGTCTTCGAAATCGTTTAACGATCGGTGTCTTGGTTCTTTCTGCGATTGGGTTTGTGGGTGCAGGTATTGGTTCACAAGCGCTACTTCGTAACTATCTAATTAATCAGGTTGATGCCCAACTTCTTAGCGTTGTGGCGGGAACGGCAGAGCGTTTAGATCGTGCCGGAATCGCAGATGATGACGCACCGACTACCGCTCGTTCTGTCACACCGCTCAGTCGTGTTCCAACATCTATCTCTGTAACGGTTTTAGACCCATTTGGAAACCTCATTGGTGGAATTGGTGGTGACTTTAACTCCAATCAAATCACCGATTATGTAAAGGGTTTGCTGCCGGGACAGGTAGCTGCTTATGGCAGTGAGCCATTTACTATTGAAGCACCGGGTGCGGATTTTCGGGTTGCTACAACTGTTTTACCATCATCCTTAGGTTCGGTAATTGTTGCTCAATCACTAGCTGATTTTGATAAGACAACTCGACAAATTGGCTCGGTATTTTTAATTATTGGTAGCTTAGTTCTAATCTTTATCGCCTTTGCCTCCCGTCAGGTGGTCAAGGTTGGTATGCGTCCACTGGAAAAGATTGAGGAGACCGCTGAAAAGATCGCAGCGGGTGATCTATCAGCCCGTCTTGATAACTTTGAACCAGATACTGAAGTTGGCCGCTTAAGTACATCTCTGAACACGATGCTTTCCCGCATTGAAGAGGCCTTTGATGCTCGTATGCAGAGCGAGGATAAGTTACGACGCTTTGTTGCAGATGCTAGCCACGAGCTGCGCACACCATTGACCGCAATCCGTGGCTTTGCCGAACTTCATCGTCAAGGCGCAGTGCCAGATGGTGAAAAGACAATTGAGTTAATCTCTCGTATTGAAAAAGAGTCGATGCGTATGGGTTACCTTGTCGAAGATCTTTTGATGCTTGCACGTATGGATCAATCACCTGAACTTGTTATCTCAGATG
>LIAM01000112.1 GCA_001438925.1 Actinobacteria bacterium BACL15 MAG-120619-bin91
CTGGACTTCCATCCCAGTTCCGGGTTTGTGGACGATGCAGGAACCATCAGATGTATTTTTCGATAAGCCAATTTATACAAATGTTCAGATGCCATTTAGCCAACAGCCTCCATTTGTTCCTGAAGAAAATCCAACGGGTGTGTACGAGCGAGATTTTGAGCTACCAAAGAGTTGGTCAGGAAAACGTATAGTCCTGCAGCTTGGTGGTTATGAATCTGTTGCCTTGATCTATATCAACGGTGTTGAAGTTGGATTAACTAAAGATTCACGACTTGCAGCAGAGTTTGATGTGACCAACTTTGTAAAGAGCGGCAACAACGTTGTTCGTATCGATGTCACAAAGTGGTCTGATGCAACCTTTATTGAGGACCAAGATCAATGGTGGCATGGTGGAATCACCCGTTCAGTAAAGTTGTATGCAACCAACAAGGTTTTTATTGAAAAGTTTGCAGTAATCGCTGGGTTGGAAAAAGATCTAACAACCGGAACTTTAAATGTTCGTGCGCAGATCTCATCGATCGATAATGAATCAACCGATGGTTATTCACTGCACATGAGTATTCGTGAGCTCGCTAAGCAAAAGAGCGCAACCCTTTCTCAAACATTAAAGACATTTGAACCTCCGATTTGGACAGAGACTCCAGAAGAGGTCGCTATCGCTGCCCGTGACTTCTCCCACGCCAAGTTCTGGAATGGAAATCTGCCAAAATCTGCTCAAGAAGCGGTTTCAATTATGGAGCCACCTCCGATGGGACAGGTATCTCTTTCAACCAAGCTCTCAAAAATTAAAGCCTGGTCTGCAGAAGAGCCACATCTCTACACCTTAGATATCGAGCTTCGTAACCCAGAAGGTGCTGTTATCGAGGTTTCACAACAGCGCATCGGATTCCGATCCATTGTTATTAAGGGCCAAGAGTTTTTAGTTAACGGCCAGCCAGTGACGTTCTACGGAATCAATCGCCACGATTTCAATAGATTTACCGGTCGTGCACTCACTCGTGATGATATGCGTCAAGATTTGCTAGAGCTTAAGCGTTGGAACTTTAACGCTGTGCGCACATCTCATTACCCAAATGATGGAGCCTTCTTAGATCTCTGCGACGAGCTGGGCTTCTATGTCATTGGTGAAGCAAATATCGAATCCCATGCCTTTATCAACTCATTGTGTAATGACACTCGTTACTTAACCGCATTTGTTGATCGTATTGGCCGAATGGTTCAGCGCGATATCCATCATCCATCAGTTGTTATGTGGTCACTTGGAAATGAATCTGGTGCCGGAAGCAACCATGAGGCAGCGGCGGCATTTGCACGTAGCTTTGATCCATCACGTCCACTGCATTACGAAGGCGGAATCCGTGGAAACTGGATGGGAAGTCATTCACTGACAGATGTGATCGCACCGATGTATCCATCAATCAACGCGATCAAGGAGTATGCAAAATCTTCCAAAGCAGACCGACCATTAATTATGTGCGAGTACTCGCATGCCATGGGTAATAGCAACGGAACCTTGGCAGAGTATTGGGAGGTAATTGAATCAACCCGTGGGTTGCAAGGTGGATTTATCTGGGAGATGTGGGATCACGGCCCTGTTCAAACGCTGGCAGATGGCACCAAGCGCAACGCATATGGTGGCGATTACGGCGAAGAAAAACATGATGGCAATTTCTGCTGTGATGGAATGGTCTTTCCAGATCGCACCGCAAAGCCTGCAATGCATGAGTTTAAGACACTTGCTGCACCTGTTGTGATCACAGCGGTCAAGGCTACAACCGGGCAATTTAAGGTGTTTAACAAGCACTTCTTTAAAGATCTTGGCGAATACCAACTGCAATGGAACATCACCTGTGATGGTGAGATTCTAGATAGTGGCGTTGTAAAGCTTCCTAAGGTTGCACCGCGCAAGTTTGCAAACTTTAAGGTCAGTTCAAAGAGGTTAGTTAAGGGAACAGCTCGTGGAGAACGCTTCATTAACTTCTCATTGGTTAATGTTGCAAGTACTCCTTGGGCGCTACCAATGTCAGAGGTTGGCTGGAGCCAGATCGCTCTTCCTTCACAGGCGTTAGCACCTGCCAAGAAGGTAAAGGAGCTAGGTGATGTTGTCGATGAACATGGACAAATCATTTTGCCATACGGAGTTGTTGCACCTTCGGTTTCATTGTGGCGTGCACCAACTGATAATGATCGTATTGGCCATATCGCAACCAAGTGGGAGCGTTACGGTGTCCGCGAAATTTCACGGACCGATTGTTTAGTTCAGCAATCTCCAACATCGATCAAGGTCACCAATACCTGGCAGACAAGTACGGGCGTTAACTTCAAGCACACTCAGTTGATCACACCAGTTGTTGGTGGATTTCATGTTAAAGAGTCTGTAACTGTTCCCAAGGCCTTTGATGATCTAGCACGTGTGGGAACTGTCTTTGAGTTAGATGGCTCATTAAGTGAGCTGGTCTACTTTGGAACTGGAGCTCATGAAACATATCCAGACCGCAAGATCGGACGTATTGATCGTTATGTTTCAACCGTTGCAGCTCAGTACATTCCATATGTTCGCCCGCAAGAAAATGGTGGACACACAGCGGTTCGTTGGTTTGAGGTTGTAAATGCTCAAGGAAGCGGTCTTCGTTTTGAGATGGGCAAACCTGCACAGGTATCGGTAACGCCTAACAGAGCTGAAGAGTTAGCCGATGCCACCCATGATGTAGAGGTACAACCATGCGGAAACACTGTGGTTCATATAGATGCCGCACACCGTGGAGTTGGTACCGCATCATGTGGTCCAGATACCTTAGATAAGTACCTCATTAAAACGGGTATCCACACCTGGGAGTGGACCGTTACCCAAATTTAATTGGCTTGGTCTAAGTGAGTTAGCGGCCAGTTAATTGCGACTGGGTATTTACAGGTACGACCATCACCCGATGATTTTCCACGCGCACGTCGCCACATCCATGGCAGTGCAAAGGTTGCAAACCACACAGCGGTGACCGCAACCTTTATCAACTTATGTGTTGGCTCAGCAGGTGCTAACGGTCTGCGCCAGGAAGGATCATGTGGAAGATTAATTGTTTCAAGCACCGCTTGTGCAACACGATCATGTCCCATTGGATTTAAGTGCAAACGATCAAA
>LIAM01000113.1 GCA_001438925.1 Actinobacteria bacterium BACL15 MAG-120619-bin91
CAACTAAGAAAACCGCAGTGAAGAAAGCGGTGACTAAAAAGAGTGCTGAGATCGAAACCCGTCATGTAGGCATAGATTGGCGCTCTCTTTACTTGTATGCCGTTTGCTTGATTACCTTGCTAGTTGTTTTGTTTTCAACCGTTGCACTAATCAACGCCATTATGAACGCCGTCTTTCCAGATCCTGCATATGTAGATGTTTACGCTAACCCTGAAAATGCTCCATCTGCCGATTTATTGGCACAACAGGAGGAGAACAACCAAATCCGAGCAATTAAGAATATCTTTTCCTCATTTACAACAATTGCTATTGCTGCACCGTTGTATCTATATCACTGGCGCCAAACTAAAAGATCTGCGTAGTTAACCGATGAGTTCGCGATTGCGCTTAACTTCGCGTTCATGGTTGCAAGGACGCTCAGTATGGGTGTCATAGCAAGGATCGCATAACAAAACCAACTGGTGGCATTCAGCCTTTTGGCAGTTTCTAAACTGCTTTGTCGCACCCTTGCATTCAGCGCATTCGCCGATCAACTTGGTGTGGTCACTGAAATCGATTGTTAAGCGATCATCAAATGTATACAGAGAGCCTTCCCATAGGCCATCATCGCCAAACTTGTTTCCGTAACGGACGATGCCGCCCTTGATCTGATAGACCTCTTTAAATCCACGGTTCTTCATCACAACTGACAGGATTTCGCAGCGAATTCCACCGGTGCAGTAGGTAACAATTGGACTGTCCTTCATATGGTCGTACTTACCGCTTTCGATCTCCGCTAGAAAATCATGTGAAGTTTCAACATCAAGAACAACAGCATCCTTAAACTTTCCAACCTTTGCCTCAAAGGCGTTACGACCATCAAAGAAGATGACATCATCGCCGCGCTCTTCAACTAGCTTATTAACCTCCTCAGGGCGAAGGTGAACTCCACCGCCAACAACACCATTTGCATCAACCTTGATCTCATCTGGGTTTCCAAAGGCGACAAGCTCTGGTCGAATCTTGATCTTTAACTTTGGAAAATCCTGACCAGTTCCATCAGACCACTTAAAATCAATTCTCTTAAATCCTGGATAAGCCTTAGTGGCCTTCACATACTTCTTTAAGTCTTCCATCTTGCCGCCCAAGGTTCCATTGATTCCATGGGGCGAAACGATGATGCGACCTTTAATGCCAAGGGATTCGCACAACGTCTTCTGCCATAGTTTTACAGCATCGGTATCTGCAATCGGCGCAAAGCCGTAGTACAAAATTACCTTGTCGAGATCCATACCCGCATTCTAACGCCTGTGATGGTTAGACTAAAAACCATGAAGAGGCTGAAGGGATTTAGACAGGCCTGCCACTTCCAACCCACCATGCTTGTTACAACGGTGGGCTTTCTGATTGCTCAGGCGTTGTGGTGGGAAGGACCAGCCTTTGTTATCGCCTTCGGTATCTTCCTGGGCCAGTTGATAGTTGGCTGGACAAATGATCTGCATGATTACACCGATGATGTAAAACATAATCGAAGTGAGAAACCATTAGTTTCAGAGTTGATTTCACCTGGGCAACTGCGCACTGCAATCTTTGTAGTTACACCTTTAGCGGTGATCGTTAATCTCCTTGGACCTCTGGGATTAAAAGGTGGCGCCGTTTACTTACTTGGCATCGCATTTGGCCTTGCGTATAACTTCTACTTTAAGTACACAGCGCTTTCTCCCTTGCCTTATGTAATCGCCTTTGCCGCACTACCTGCATCAATTGTTTTAGCTGTCGATGAAACTCCACCACTATGGATGATGGCGGCAGGTTCGCTACTGGGCGTCGCGGCACACATCGCAAATGTGCTCAAGGATTTTGAAGAAGATGGGCTGTCAGGTATTCGATCATTTCCACGCATCATTGGAGAACGGGTATCAAGAGCGCTGATAGCCGTACTGCTTTTGATAACCACCATTTTGTTAAACTCGATTAACTCCAATCCTGTACTTTTAATTGTTGGAGTTCTCGGGGGAGTAATAACCCTTAAAGCCAATCGCAAGATTTTGTTCAAAGCCATAATGGTCGTGGCGCTAGTCAATTTGTTTCTATTGATATCTGCACTGGATTCCGAGATAGGAAGTCGTGAGTTCGCAGATAGATCGATCATCACTATCGGGCAAGATCGTCCGGCCCACCTCTTTTTGCCAGCAAGTACAGAATCAAATCAATCTCCAGGCTTGCTGATCAACCTGCATGGATACTCTGGAGATTCGATTTCTCAGACCAACTACACCTACCTAAAGGAATCGGCGTTAGCAGTTGGCCTTGCCTATGTTGCCCCAGATGGATTGAAGGATCGATCAGGTAATCGCTATTGGAACGCCTCTAACGCCTGCTGTGATTTTGCAAAAACCTCTGTCAATGATGTCGAGTACATAGATGGATTAATCGAAGAGATCTCGCAAGAGTTAAAACTCGACAGCTCACGGATCTATCTCTTCGGCCATTCCAATGGGCACTTCATGAGTTATCAATACCTGTGCACGAGCAAGAATCGTGTTGCCGCGATTGCTGGTTTAGCAGGATCTATGGATAACGATCCGGCACAGTGTGCTGGAAAGACAGGAAATATTCTTCACATTCACGGTGATGCAGATGGAACTATTTTCTATGATGGTGGTGCACTATTTTCTCAAAGCTATCCTTCAGTTGATGAGATTGTGAAGAGGTGGAGCCAGAACAATGAGTGCTCGACTTCCTATGAAACCTCTTTAGATCTACTTGCCACATCCCCAGAGCCGGAAACAACCGCCTATACCTTCAACTGCTCTAAGGGCTCGCTTGAGTTATGGAGAATAAATGGCGGGGTGCATGTTCCAACCCTAGATCGCGGCTTTGCCGACCTAGTGGTGGCTTGGTTACTCAAACACAATACCTAGCGCGCGCTCTTGCCCTAAAACTTTGGTGAGAGCCTTTACTCTTAGAACATGAGTAAAGAGATTAATACTTCAACGATTCGCCGCTACAACCTCATTGCCGGCGTATTCCACCTAGTCCAGATGGTTGCGGTTTTGGCACTTGCCAATGACTTTACACTTCCTATTGTTGCTCGCTATATGTCCGGGCCTCCGGGAAGTACCTTTGCTGAGCCAATCACCTTATTTGATAC
>LIAM01000114.1 GCA_001438925.1 Actinobacteria bacterium BACL15 MAG-120619-bin91
TACCGTGTTCATTAATTGCAACTAGCTCCTTACCCATCGCACCTTTTCGCAGAATGCTGTTGGCGGTAAAGATAATTTCAGGAGTTGATCGATAGCCAGTAGTTAGGCGAACAACTTCAGCTTCAGGAAAGCGTTGGGTGAAAGAGTTAAGAAAGACAGGGGTTGCACCAGCAAATGAGTAAATAGTCTGGGCGGGATCGCCAACAACACAGAGCTCCTGTCTAGAACCAAGCCAGGCGTTAATTAAACGCTGCTGCAGCGGAGAAATATCCTGGTATTCATCAACGGTAAAGAATCGGTACTGATCTTGCACGCGTTCGCGAACTTCGCGCTCTTCTTCAATCATCGCAGTCGTTAGAAGTAGAACATCCTCAAAGTCGATAGCGCGTTCCTGGTGCTTCACACTTTCATATGCGGTGTACACCTTGGCTAACTGCTCTGGGTTGATACGGGGCTTAACTGTGCGCTTCAGGGATTCACTCAAGTAATCAGATGGTGCGATCTGTGAAACCTTGGCCCACTCGATCTCAGTTGCGATATCGCGCAGTAAATCTCGTGAGGTAATGGACAGTTCGCCCTGTAATTGAGCGCGCTTGATCGCTTCAGTAAGAAATCCACTCTTGGTAGTCAGCAGATCCGGTGTGCGACCACCAAATACCTGTGGCCAGAAGAAGGTCAACTGCTTCAGCGCTGCGGCGTGAATGGTGCGGGCTGCAACAGATGGAACACCTAATGAACGCAAGCGTGTGCGCATTTCTCCAGCAGCGCGTGCGGTAAATGTCAGCGCCAAAACCTTGTGCGGATCCATTGTTCCAATCGCTGCTGCATAGGCGATGCGGTGGGTAATTGCACGAGTCTTTCCCGTGCCTGCACCTGCGATTACACAAACGGGACCACGAGTAGCAAGTGCTACTGCACGTTGTTCATTATCTAAAGCTTCCAGAATCTCTTCTGCGCGAAGATTTCCTACGGTCTCCATGACTCACCACCGCGTAACTGTTCACGGGTGTACCCATCAACGGCTGTGTACCAAGCTTGGATCATGCGACGTGCAACTGACATCGTTGGTGGCAGCAAAATATCGGCAGCAGCTACCGCCTTTTTCATCTCTTCCCGTGAAAACCAGCGTACTTCAGTGATTTCCGTTCCATCAGGGCGGGCCTCTTCTGGGCGATGAGTAATCGCTTCAAAGGCGATCATGATCGATGCAGGAAATGGCCACGGCTGAGATGTTAGGTACCTAATCTCAGTTGCATAAACACCGGCTTCTTCAAATACTTCGCGGGATACACACTCTTCAAATGATTCACCGGTTTCAACAAAACCTGCAAAGGTTGAAAAACGCTTATCCGGCCAGATCGGTTGGTGTCCTAAAAGGATTCGATCATCTTTATCTTTAACTAAAACAATCACCGCAGGATCTGTACGTGGATGATGTTGTGTTGAGTCTGCAGGACACACACGAACGCTGCCACCAAGGTCACTGACTGTTGGAGCTCCACATCGCGCGCAATGTATATGTGTTGCATGCCAGTTAGCTAAACCAACTGCGTGCATCGCAAGAGCTAACTCGTCAGCATCTAAAGTTCCACCAAGTTCGCGCAAAGATTTGAAACCTTCATACTTACGCTTTTCAAACTCTTCAGTTCCATCATCTTCTGGTGGGTTGATCCACGTTGTGTGCCATGCAAAGTACGGCTGATTGTCATCCCGGCCAATTCCTAAGAAGAATCGATCTCCTTCAACAAAACTTTCTTGAAGCGCAGTTACGGCGGCGGCATCGATAAAGGTTAATGAGTCATCGCCAGCGCTTAAACGTGAATCCACCATGTGAATGATCTGAGCCGATTTCCAGAGTTGGGCTAATTTGGCGGCATTAGTGCGCAGCTCGCTTTCGCGGTTTATAGGCGACAGCGAAGCTGTAATGGAGTCAGATTTGCGCGCGCTCATAGGGGTGAACGCTACTAGCCTTGGGTCGTGCGCGTAACCTCATGGAATCTCCTGCATGGAATGGCTATTCCACCTACCAATGACCTCGCCGCCGACCAGATAAAGCTGGGTGAAGCGATCCAAGCCATCGGCGCTGATGTCATTGGAATTCAAGAGGTTGATGAGCAGTTAGTGCGATCTGGTGTTATCTCGCAAAGCCGTTTAGTTGCCGAAGCGATGCGTACTTCGCATTGGGGTTTTGCGCCAGTAATTATTGGAGAGCCGGGATCTAAATGGCGAAAGTTAGATGCTTTAGATATCAAAGTTGTGACAGAAGAGAATCTAGAAGCTAATAAGGCATCACATACCGAAGGTAGTTATGGAATCGGATTGGTATCAAAGATTCCGGTACTCCATTGGGATCGATTGGAACTTGGTAAATCTATCTTTGGAATGCCACTGGTGATTCCTACAGAGAACAAAAAGGGAAAGCAATCAGTACAAATGATTTATGTTGCTGATGAGCCACGCGTTGCACTTGCTGCAACTTTAGATAATGGCTGGACTGTAATCAATACACATTTGTCCTTTGTGCCTTTTGTGAACTACCGCCAACTTGGAAAGATTAAGAAGTGGGCGGCGGTCTTATCAGCAAAGTATGGAACTCAGGTTCTGATTATTGGTGATATGAACCTGCCCAAAGGTTTGCCCGCAGTTGCGTCAAAGTGGAGTTCATTGGTTGAACACAACTCGTATCCTTCTTGGGGCGGCAAGGTTCAATTTGATTACATCCTGAGCAACACACTTAAGCCCGATCAATATGAATCACTGCCAATGGTTGTAACTGGGATGAGCGATCACCTACCGGTTAGAGTCAATATCCTTTAAAGGTTATCTACTGCTTGTCCTCAACAGAGGTAATCAGCGCAATGAGTGCAGCTTCATCTAATAGATCAGATGGTGAATCGGTTACTCCGGTTGGAACGTAATGGAAAGCAGCTGAAATCGTGGAGATATCGCAGCCAGATAACTTTGCCCAGGCCAAGCGATACATTGCTAACTGAACCTGAGCTGACTTACCTAACTGCTTTGAACCGGTCTTCCAATCCACCACCTGGAAACCATCTCCATCGCTATAAATGGCATCAATACGGCCTCTAATCAGCACCCCGCCAATAGTTGTTTCAAAGGGAA
>LIAM01000115.1 GCA_001438925.1 Actinobacteria bacterium BACL15 MAG-120619-bin91
CTTTGCCGTCGATATGGACTCTTGGGCAAAATCAGCCTGTTATCCCCGGGGTACCTTTTATCCGTTGAGCGACGGCGCTTCCACAAGCCACCGCCGGATCACTAGTTCCTGCTTTCGCACCTGCTCGACATGTCTGTCTCACAGTTAAGCTCCCTTGTGCACTTACACTCGACATCTGATTGCCAACCAGACTGAGGGAACCTTTGAGCGCCTCCGTTACTTTTTAGGAGGCAACCGCCCCAGTTAAACTACCCACCAGACACTGTCCCTGATCCAGATAATGGACCGAGGTTAGAAACTCAAAACGTTCAGAGTGGTATTTCAATGATGGCTCCACGAAAGCTAGCGCTCCGCTTCAAAGCCTCCCACCTATGCTACACAAAACGTTCCGAGTACCAATATCAAGATATAGTAAAGGTCCCGGGGTCTTTCCGTCTTTCTGCGCGTAACGAGCATCTTTACTCGTAATGCAATTTCGCCGAGTTCGCGGTGGAGACAGTTCTCAAGTCGTTACGCCATTCGTGCAGGTCGGAACTTACCCGACAAGGAATTTCGCTACCTTAGGATGGTTATAGTTACCACCGCCGTTTACTGGGGCTTAAGTTCTCAGCTTCGCTCCGAAGAGCTAACCAGTCCCCTTAACCTTCCAGCACCGGGCAGGCGTCAGTCCGTATACATCGTTTTGCAACTTCGCACGGACCTGTGTTTTTGGTAAACAGTCGCTTGAGACTATTCTTTGCAGCCAACTCAAGCTTCGGAGGTAAACTCCTACACCTAAATTGGCCCCCCTTCTCCCGAAGTTACGGGGGTATTTTGCCGAGTTCCTTCACCACGATTCTCTCGATCACCTTGGTATTCTCTACCTGACCACCTGAGTCGGTTTCGGGTACGGGCCGCCTTATACCTCGCTAGAAGATTTTCTTGGCAGCATAGGATCATCCACTTCGCCATACGGCTCGGCATCAGGTCTCAGACATTGGAGCGCGGATTTGCCTACGCTCCGTCCTACACCCTTACCCCAGGACAACCATCGCCTGGGTTGGACTACCTTCCTGCGTCCCTCCATTGCTTGACTACTACCAACTTGGGTCGCGCGCTCCACCTTCCCGGACAAGTCCGTTCCAGCTTTGGGCACTTAGCATTATTGATTCGCCATGGGCGGTATAACACGGGTACTGGAATATCAACCAGTTGTCCATCGACTACGCCTGTCGGCCTCGCCTTAGGTCCCGACTTACCCTGGGCGGATTAGCCTGGCCCAGGAACCCTTGGTCATTCGGTGGACGGGTTTCTCACCCGTCTTTCGCTACTCATGTCTACATTCTCACTCGTGTAGCTTCCACGGCTAGATTCCTCTGCCGCTTCACTAGCTACACGACGCTCCCCTACCCATCCACACTCCTGGATCTATCCAATAAAGGTAGACCGGGATAGTGTGTGAATGATAGAACGTCGGTGGCGTGCTTGAGCCCCGTTACATTGTCGGCGCGAAATCACTTGACCAGTGAGCTATTACGCACTCTTTTAAGGGTGGCTGCTTCTAAGCCAACCTCCTGGTTGTCTATGCGACTTCACATCCTTTTCCACTTAGCACGCGCTTTGGGACCTTAGTTGCTATTCTGGGTTGTTTCCCTCTCGACGACGAAGCTTATCCCCCGCCGTCTCACTGCTGCACTCTCACTTACCGGCATTCGGAGTTTGGCTGATGTTGGTAAGCTTGTAGGCCCCCTCGACCATCCAGTAGCTCTACCTCCGGTAAGAAACATGCAACGCTGCACCTAAATGCATTTCGGGGAGAACCAGCTATCACGAAGTTTGATTGGCCTTTCACCCCTAACCACAGCTCATCCCCTAATTTTTCAACATTAGTGGGTTCGGTCCTCCACACGGTCTTACCCGCGCTTCAACCTGGCCATGGATAGATCACCTCGCTTCGGGTTTAGATGCTGCGACTATGGCGCCCTATTCAGACTCGCTTTCGCTACGGCTTCCCCTCGACGGGTTAACCTTGCCACAACACACTAACTCGTAGACTCATTCTTCAAAAGGCACGCTGTCACCGCTCAAGGCGGCTCCAACGGTTTGTATGCAAACGGTTTCAGGATCTATTTCACTCCCCTTGCGGGGTTCTTTTCACCTTTCCCTCACGGTACTTGTTCACTATCGGTCACCAGAGAGTATTTAGGCTTAGCGGGTGGTCCCGCCAGATTCATACCGGATTACACGAGTCCGGTATTACTTGGGATCCCAAAAACAAGTTGCTGAAGTTTCGGCTACAGGGGTCTCACCTTCTATGCCGGACTTTCCCACGTCCTTCACCTACTTTAGCAATTTTTGACTTGTTGATTAAGCGGTAGCTCAATCTATTTGGTCCCACGACCCCGATCATGCAACGCCTACCGGCTTGGCACATAATCGGTTTAGCCTCTTCCGCTTTCGCTCGCCACTACTAACGGAATCACGGTTGTTTTCTCTTCCTGTGGGTACTGAGATGTTTCACTTCCCCACGTTACCTTTATCTGCCCTATGTGTTCAGACAGAAATGATGAGACATGACTCCCACCGGGTTTCCCCATTCGGTAATCCTCGGATCAAAGCTCTGTTGGCAGCTCCCCGAGGCTTTTCGCAGCCTCATACGACCTTCTTCGGCTTCTGGTGCCTAGGCATCCGCCATTTGCACTTAATAATTTTCTTACATTTTTTTGCTTTTAAAACAAAGATGCTCGCGTTCACTGTGTAGTTCTCAAGGTACGGGCGATCCTAGGAACCTTAGCCGCTTAACTAAAATAATTAGTTAGTTCGACTTGTTCACTAGGGCCAGAGGGTTCGTACCCTCAGGACCCAACAACGTGCATGAAAGTTTTCGCCACAAGATTTTTTCCACTCCCAATAAATTGAAATTGAGTTGTACTAATGATTTGTTTTGATGAGATTCAAAAATCAATGCTCCACTATTCTCTTGAGCATCTGCTTTTGGCAGGCTCCTTAGAAAGGAGGTGATCCAGCCGCACCTTCCGGTACGGCTACCTTGTTACGACTTCGTCCCAATCACCGATCCCACCTTTGGCAGCTCCCTCCTTGCGGTTGGGCCACTGACTTTGGGTGTTACCGACTTTCGTGAT
>LIAM01000116.1 GCA_001438925.1 Actinobacteria bacterium BACL15 MAG-120619-bin91
GAGTGTGTACAACGCTCTTGTTCTGAATCTGTGCCATGACCTGGCGACGAGCTGCTAGATCGCCCTTCTTTGCGAAGGTAACAAGCTTTTCAGCTAAAGGACGTAGGCGCTTTGCCTTTGCCTCTGTTGTCGTGATCTTGCCATGCTCGAACAACTGCTCTGCAAGAGTGCGCAGAAGTAACCGCTCATGTGATGGGCCTGAACCCAGACGAGGACCTTTACTTGGTGTTGGCATTATCGATTCTCCTAGGCCTGCTCTGCATCGACGAAATCATCGTCGACTGATGCGTTGTAGTTCTGATGTTGGGTTGGATCGAAACCAACTGGGCTGTCCTTAAGAGACATTCCCATTGAGACAAGCTTTGCCTTGACCTCATCAATTGATTTTGAACCAAAGTTACGGATATCTAGCAAGTCAGCCTCTGAACGGTTAACTAGCTCGCCAACTGTGTGGATGCCTTCGCGCTTCAAGCAGTTGTATGAGCGAACTGTTAAATCTAGATCTTCGATAGGAAGAGCAAGATCTGCAGCAAGTGCTGCATCCATTACAGATGGCCCCATCTCGATACCTTCAGCATCAAGATTGAGTTCACGTGCAAGACCAAATAGCTCAACCAATGTACGTCCAGCTGATGCAACCGCATCGCGGGGCTTCATTGATGGCTTAGTTTCTACATCTACAACAAGGCGATCGAAGTCTGTGCGCTGTTCAACACGTGTTGCTTCTACCTTGTATGTAACCTTCAAAACTGGTGAATAAATTGAGTCAACAGGAATGCGACCGATTTCAGCGCCAGCCTGCTTGTTTTGTACCGCTGTTACATAACCACGGCCACGCTCAACTGTAAGTTCAATCTCAAGATTGCCCTTGCCGTTAAGTGTTGCGAGGTGAATTTCAGGGTTGTGAACCTCTACACCAGCTGGAACCGCGATATCTGCACCAGTTACAACACCGGCACCTGACTTACGGATGTAAACAACCGCTGGCTCATCATTGTCTGATGAGAGAACCAAGTTTTTGATGTTCAAAACGATATCGGTGAGATCTTCCTTGACACCTTCAAGAGTGGTGAACTCGTGAAGTGCACCTGCAACGCGAATGCTTGTAACCGCTGCACCTGGAATAGATGAAAGCAATGTACGACGCATGCTGTTGCCGAGTGTGTAACCAAAGCCCGGCTCTAGCGGTTCAATGATGAACCGTGAGCGATGCTCAGAAACTACTTCTTCGCTGAGAGTTGGACGTTGTGCAATTAGCACTGCTGCTCCTCTTCATTCGGGGAAATCCACTATTTGATTTCCGCTCTTTCCCCTGATCCTTCAATCAGGGGCCCTGCTAGGTACTGCCCGCATGTCCTGTGCTTGCGCACAAGACTTTCAAAAATTACTTGGAATACAGTTCAACGATGAGCTGCTCTTGAACCTGGGTGTCGATGACTGCACGAGCAGGAACTGAGTGAATGATGATTCGCATCTGAGAACCAACAACCTCCATCCATGCAGGTACTGACTTCTCGCCAAGCTCTGCGCTAGCAACGATGAATGGTGTGAGATCCAGTGACTTTGGAAGAACATCGATGATGTCCATCGCAGAGACACGGAATGAAGGAATGTTTACCTTCTTACCATTTACCAAGAAGTGACCGTGTCGAACTAGTTGACGTGCCATGTCGCGGCTCTTTGCAAAGCCTGCACGGAACACAACGTTGTCGAGACGTGTTTCAAGGATGACGAGAAGGTTTTCACCAGTCTTGCCCTGCTTGCGGTTAGCCTCTTCGTAGTAACCACGGAACTGCTTTTCTAGAACACCATAAATACGTGCGCACTTTTGCTTCTCGCGCATCTGCAATAGGTACTCAGACTCCTTTGAACGGCCACGGCCGTGCTGTCCTGGTGGATAAGGACGTGATTCGATCGGACACTTTGGTCCATCACACTTTGAGCCCTTAAGGAAGAGCTTTACTTTTTCGCGACGGCAACGCTTGCAGTCTGCTCCGGTATAACGAGCCATTTATTCTCTTCCTTCCTTAAACTCGACGTGGTTTCGGTGGGCGGCAGCCATTGTGTGGAGCTGGAGTTACATCTGAGATGGCTCCAACCTCTAGGCCTGCTGCTTGCAATGAACGGATTGCTGTTTCGCGACCAGATCCTGGTCCCTTAACAAATACATCGACCTTCTTTAAGCCATGCTCCTGTGCGCGACGAGCCGCTGCTTCTGCTGCAAGCTGTGCTGCGAATGGAGTCGACTTTCGTGAGCCCTTGTAACCAACCTGGCCTGATGAAGACCAGGAGATAACAGCGCCCGTTGGGTCTGTAATAGAAATAATTGTGTTGTTGAAAGTGCTCTTGATGAACGCCTTACCAACTGCAATGTTCTTCTTCTCTTTCTTACGAATCTTAACTTTGCCCTTTGCTGGAGCAGCAGTCTTTGATTTAGGAGCGGCCATTACTTAGTCACCTTCTTCTTACCTGCAATTGCCTTACGAGGTCCCTTACGTGTACGCGCATTTGTATGTGTGCGCTGACCACGTACAGGTAGTCCCTTGCGGTGACGAATACCTTGGTAGCTCTGGATTTCAACCTTGCGACGAATGTCGCCGGAAATTTCACGACGAAGATCACCTTCGATTTTGAAGTTCGCTTCGATGTATTCGCGAAGCTTTGCTAGATCTGCTTCTTGTAGATCCTTAACGCGAATATCTGGACTAATGCCAGTTGCTGCTAATGTCTTTTGTGAACGGGTAAGACCCATTCCAAAGATGTAAGTGAGTGCGATTTCCAAGCGCTTTTCGCGCGGAAGATCGACACCGACGAGACGTGCCATGTATCTACCTATCTATATCTGGAGGTCCTCCGCAATACTGTTCTCTGGCCTACCAGTCCAAAGGTCTTTTAGTTTCCTAAAAGTCGTATTACGAGTTTTTTATTGAGTTGTACTGCTTAGCCTTGACGTTGCTTGTGACGCAGGTTTTCGCAAATAACCATGACGCGACCCTTGCGGCGGATGACTTTGCACTTATCGCAAATCTTCTTAACGCTTGGATTAACCTTCATGTTTCTTGCTCCCCTTGTTACTTATAACGATAAATAATTCGACCCTTAGTTAGGTCGTA
>LIAM01000117.1 GCA_001438925.1 Actinobacteria bacterium BACL15 MAG-120619-bin91
GTTACGGCTAATCCAAATCGCCCAAGCGGCATCGCTTCCGGTGAAGTTCACGATAAGTGATGGGATGTAAAGCAATGATGAAGCGAAGATAACTGGGATTACACCAGCCTGGTTAACCTTAATTGGGATGTATGTGCTTGTTCCACCGTATGCCTGGCGTCCAACCATGCGCTTTGCATATTGAACTGGGATACGACGTTGCGCCTGCTCAACAAAGACAACCGCTGCAATGATCAGTACACCTACCGCCAAGATGAAGACAAATGCGAACAAGCCCTTTTGTAATCTAATTGACCAGAGCTGGCTTGGGAAGCTTGCTGCAATAGATGTGAAGATCAGAATCGACATACCGTTACCAACACCGCGGTCTGTGATGAGCTCGCCGAGCCACATAACAACAGATGTTCCAGCTGTCATAACTACGATCATGGTGATGATGCGCTGCCATGAGGTATCAGGAATGATTGCAAGATCGCAACCTGCGATCAAGCGGCCAGGTGTACGAGCAACTGCGATCAAACCTGTTGACTGCAAGACCGCTAAACCAATTGTCAAGTAACGGGTGTACTGAGTTAACTTCGCAGTTCCTGATTGTCCCTCTTTTTTAAGAGCTTCAAAACGAGGGATAACAACGGTTAACAACTGCACAATGATCGATGCGGTGATGTAAGGCATAATTCCTAAAGCAAAGACGGAGAGCTGAATAAGCGCTCCACCACTGAAAAGGTTAATCAAGCCGAACAAGCCACCGCTTTCAGTTGTTGCTAGGCACTGCTTCACATTTGTATATGAAACACCTGGTGTTGGAACAACTGAGCCAAAGCGGAACAAGGCCATGATTGAGAGAGTGAAGAAGATCTTCTTTCGTAGATCTGGTGTCTTAAAAGCCATACCGAATGCTGAAAGCATTGATCTTCTCCTCTGTCTCTTCTGTCTTAAAAGGTTCGCTTATTAGAGAACGTTTGTTGTGCCGCCGGCTGCAGTGATCTTGTCTACAGCAGATGATGAGAAAGCGTGTGCAGTAACACTCACCTTGACATCAATTTCGCCATTTCCAAGCACCTTCACAGGCAAGCTATCGCGTACAGCACCCTTTGCAATGAGATCTGCAACAGTTACATCGCCACCCTTAGGAAATAGCGCGTTAATTGTTGAAACATTCACAGCCTGGTACTCAATACGTGCTGGGTTCTTAAATCCGCGCAGCTTTGGTAAGCGCATTACGAGAGGTAGCTGACCACCTTCGAAACCTGCACGAACTGTGTTACGAGCACGTGTTCCCTTACCACCGCGACCTGCGGTCTTACCCTTTGATGCTTCACCGCGACCCTTACGAGTCTTAGCTTTCTTAGCACCTGGAGCTGGGCGAAGATGATGAAGTTTTAATGTCATCTTTATTCGACCTCCTCAACCTTAATCAGGTGGCGAACGGCGTAAACCATGCCACGAATTTCTGGACGATCTTCTTTAACAACAACATCGTTAATGCGCTTTAGACCCAATGAACGAAGTGTGTCGCGCTGCTCAGGCTTATTTCCAACCTTCGAGCGAATCTGAGTTACTTTCAAACGTGGCATTAGGCACCTACCGTGATCTGTGAAGCGCGGATAATTGCTGCAGGTGCAACATCTTCCAATGGACGACCACGTCGCGCAGCGATTTGTGCTGGGCTTTCAAGCATCTTCAATGCAGCAACGGTTGCGTGAACCATGTTGATTGCATTGTTAGATCCAAGTGACTTGGTCAAAACATCTGTGATGCCTGCACACTCAAGAACTGCACGCACTGGACCACCGGCGATAACTCCGGTACCTGGGCTAGCTGGACGTAGAAGAACTACACCCGCTGCAGTTTCACCTTGTACTGGGTGAGGAACTGTTCCTTGAACACGTGGAACTGTGAAGAATGACTTCTTCGCCTCTTCCACCGCTTTAGCAATCGCTGCTGGAACTTCCTTAGACTTTCCGTAACCAATACCGACCTGACCATTGCCGTCGCCGACAACTACAAGTGCGGTGAATGAGAAACGACGTCCACCCTTTACAACTTTAGATACGCGGTTGATAAATACAACGCGCTCCATAAATGGATTCTTTTCCTTCTCACGATCATCACGACGCTCGCGACGCTCTGGGCGTCCCTTACCTCGCTCATTACCTGCTGTTGCTGGCGCAGTAGTTGGATTAGTAGACATTAGAACTCCAATCCGTTCTCTCGTGCACTGTCAGCTACAGCTGCAATACGACCGTGGTACTTATTTCCTGCGCGGTCAAAGACGACAGTTGAAACTCCAGCAGCCTTAGCGCGTGATGCAATCAATGCACCAACAGCCTTTGACTTTGCAGTCTTGTCACCCTTATCGGCACGAAGATCAGTCTCCATTGTGGATGCATAGGCAAGGGTCTTGCCCTGTGTGTCATCAATAACCTGTACAAACAAGTGACGTGATGAGCGAGAAACGACTAAACGTGGACGAGATGCTGTTCCGGAAACCTTCTTGCGAACGCGGAAAGCACGACGGGCACGGGCGTTTGTTGCCGAACCTTTGCGGACCTTTACACCAATAGCCATTACTTCTTACCTGTCTTTCCTTGCTTACGGCGAACAACTTCACCTGTGAGACGCAAGCCCTTGCCCTTGTAAGGATCAGCCTTGCGAAGCTTCTTTACCTTTGCAGCAACTTCGCCAACCAACTGCTTATCAATTCCAGAGATATGGAACTTTGTTGGTGACTCAACCTTGAAGGTAATTCCTTCAGGTGCTGGGAATTGGATGTTGTGGCTGTATCCGAGCTGGAACTCTAGGTCCTTGCCCTTCTCAGCAACACGGTAACCAACACCGACGATGTCAATACTTAATGTGTAACCGTTGGTTACGCCCTCGACCATGTTCGCAACTAGTGTGCGAGCTAGGCCGTGAAGTGAACGTGTAATGCGCTCCTCATTTGGACGAGCAACTGTGATTACACCAGCTTCTTGGGAAACTTGAATTGGCTCAGCAACGTTAAGTGAAAGTGTTCCCTTAGGACCCTTCACTGCAACATGCTGTCCAGCGATTGTGATTTCAACGCCGCTTGGAACGGCGATAGGCATGCGACCAATACGTGACA
>LIAM01000118.1 GCA_001438925.1 Actinobacteria bacterium BACL15 MAG-120619-bin91
AACTTTCACTTGCAAAGATGCGCAATGGTGGCGCTGCATGTACATCAGCTAACCGCATCTTCGTACAGCGTGGAATCGCAGATAAGTTCATCGCTGAGATGACTAAGTCCATGAGCAGCTATGTAATGGGCCGTGGAATAGAAGCAACAACAACACTTGGCGCTTATGTTTCAATGAAGGAGCGCAACAAAATTGCTGACATTGTTGATGAATCAATTGCAGCTGGTGCCAAGGTTGAAGTGGGTGGAGTTAAGCCAGAAGGCGAGGGTGCTTTCTATCCAGCAACTGTTTTGATTGTTGAAAAGGACAACCCAATCCTGCTTCACGAAATCTTTGGTCCAGTTGCACCGATCGTCATCTTTGACACAGATGAAGAAGGTATCGAGATGGCTAATGACACCGAGTTCGGTCTTATTAGTTATGTCTTCTCTTCAAACCTCACACGCGCATTGCGCACAGCAGAGGCGATGGAGTCAGGAATGGTCGCGATCAATAAGGGTGTTATCTCAGATCCAGCTGCGCCATTTGGTGGCGTAAAGCAATCAGGCTTGGGCCGCGAGGGCGGCTTTGATGGAATTCATGAGTTCCTACAAACCAAGTTCATAGGCGTCGAGATCTAAACTTTTTACAGAGTTCGAAGCTTTGTAAGAATTTCTTTGTCGTTTGTCTTAAGTTTTTTGATTATTCCTTTTAGGTAGTTCTTGCCATTGGCGTAGTAAGCAAGTGTGTAAAAAGGATATACAGAAATGCCAAAACCATTCTCTTCACGGGGATAGCGGCTTGGCAGTGGAAAATTCCGGATAATGTCGATATCGCCCTGAGCAAAAAACTTTCTGAGTCTAATTTCATTTAAGAGCCTAAACTTACTTAATCTAATTTGGCGGACATCTATTGAAAAAATCTCACTTTGCAATCCATAAGCCGAGTAAGTGACTTGGGAATTTTTGACGGAATAAATAGCTTGACCATTTGCAATAGTCCTTGAGACTTTTCCTTCGGCTAACAAAGTTTTTGCTTGCACCTTATAAAAATCCTTATTTGATTCCAGCAAATACTTGTAAAGCGCCCTCCGCTCTTCTTGCAGCAGCCGGTCGCCAAAGGTTAGGCATTGTTCAAAGTAGCTCACACTCCCATTGTGCACCAATCCCACAATTTGCTGCTCTGAATATTCCAGAATCATCTTTTACTGGAATGGTTCCACCGCCTTTCAAATACACTAGGCCTCTGGCTGATCCGACATATGACATGGACTTTCCTAGACGACACAGTGCAAACAAATCTCGAAATTCAGCTTTCTTTGGATCGCTCTTTGAGGATTCGCGTCGTTCCAATCCTGGGGCATACACAACGACCTGTTGACCATTCTCGAGCTTCCGGATACTTGACTCTACCTCTGTGTAATCTTGAGGGACATTACATTCAGAGGTTATGTTGAGTTTTATGGCATCAATATTTCTGGTTTCTTTTAGGTAAGTTGAGTAGTGGGGCCTCTCAACGTTAAGGGTACATTTTGGCTCAGGAGCAATCACATTGCTTAGAATCACGTACTCAACCACCATTAAACCAACGACCGCAACACTCGGAATCTTTGGAGTTGTAAAAAGCGCTTTAGGTATTATTTTTGAAAGTTTTATGGGCATGTCTAGAACTTAGGCAAAATCCCTGACGACTTTAATCGGGTTATCCCCAGCCCATCGGCAGAGCAAGAAATAGATCTGGCGGAGGATGAGGGATTTGAACCCTCGATAGGTTGCCCTATACACGCTTTCCAAGCGTGCGCACTCGGCCGCTATGCGAATCCTCCCGAGGGGGAGAACTCTATCGGTGGGTATAACTATGATTACACCAGATCCCTCGTACGGCGTTACCGTACTGAACTCCCCCAGGGCAGGAATGCAGCAAGGGTAGGTCCGCTCTGGCGGGTGTGCGAGGGGTCCTATTTTTAGTTTAATAAGCGCAGCGCGACGAACAGTAGAGGAGCACGGCGATGTCATTAGCTTTGTATCGTAAATATCGTCCCTCTGTATTTGCAGATGTCATCGGTCAAGAGCATGTAACTGTTCCACTTTCCAATGCTTTGGAGTCAGCTCGCACACACCACGCATACTTATTTAGCGGTCCACGTGGTTGCGGAAAAACTTCAAGTGCTCGAATCATGGCGCGCTCGCTTAACTGCGAAAAAGGCCCAACACCAAACCCATGCGGTGAATGCCAATCATGTAAAGATTTAGTTGCCAATGGTCCAGGTTCATTAGATGTCATTGAATTAGATGCGGCAACCCATGGTTTAGTAGATGATGCACGCGATCTTCGCGACAAAGCATTTTTTGCACCGGTACAAAGTCGTTACAAGATTTACATTATTGACGAGGCACATCAGCTTGGACCAGGTGCGGCTAATGCGCTGCTTAAGGTTGTTGAGGAACCACCGGCACATGTAATTTTCATCTTTGCTACAACTGAACCGGATAAGTTGATCGCAACTATCCGTTCACGTACACATCACTATCCATTCCGTTTAGTTCCACCGGGAACATTGGCTGCTCATCTAGAAAAGATTTGTAACGCCGAAGGAGTAAAGGTTGATAAGGGTGTAATTCCACTTGTAGTACGGGCATCTGGCGGCTCTGTTCGTGATGCTTTATCTGTCCTAGGTCAGTTATTGGCCGGTGCTGGGAAAGATGGCGTTAGCTACGAGATTGCAATTCAACTGCTTGGATTCACAGATGGTGCGCTATTAGATGATGCGATCGATGCGATTGCAGCCCATGATGGTGCAACTCTTTTTAAGACGATTGATCGTGTAATTGAATCAGGACATGATCCCCGCAGATTTACCGGTGATTTACTAGAACGTATTCGTGACTTGATGATTGTTGATGCCTTAAAGGATTCAACTTCAAATTCAATCTTGCGCGATATGCCTGATGATCAGATGGAACGTATGCGCAATCAAGCAAACAGAATTGGAAGTGCAAACCTTTCACGCGCTGCAGATATTGCGGCGGAGGGTTTAACCCAAATGCGTGGAGCTACCGCGCCGCGCTTAATCCTTGAGCTCATCTGTGGGCGCATTTTGTTGCCGATTGGCG
>LIAM01000119.1 GCA_001438925.1 Actinobacteria bacterium BACL15 MAG-120619-bin91
TTAATCCATCAGCTCCGACTCCAGTTTCGCGATTGCAAATAGCTGCCGTCTGCGCCGTTGTTATCGAATACTCATCATTAGGATCGAAAAGGAGAACAAAATCATTTTCGGTGCCATGGCCATACGTTGCGATCATTATCGTTAGTTTATCGATTCAAGGATGCGCTCGAGGGCGTTTTGCGTTGGTGATATCCATGTGATTCGTTCATCTCGCGAGAACCATGTTTCTTGGCGTCGTGCATACTGACGAGTCGCTCTCTTGGTCTCCTCCTGAGCCTCTTCCTGAGAAACTTTGCCCTCGATCTGCGCGATCACCTGCGCATATCCCAGCGCTCTTTGAGCTGTGGTCCCCTGCATGATTCCAGCGGCCAATAATTTTTCAGCCTCCTGAACCAAACCCTTCTCCCACATCTGATCTACACGCAATGAAATTCTCTCAGACAAGGAATCGCGATCCATAACCAATCCAAACTGTTTGGCGTTGGGGTAGCGAGAGCTCTCCTCACGTGGAAGGTTTGCAGTAAATGGTTTTCCGGTGATTTTAATAACTTCTAAGGCGCGTATAACTCGTCGAGAGTTTGCTTTATCGATAGCAAGGGCAGCGGCTGGATCCAGTTTTTCAAGCCGCTCAAAGAGCGGTGCTATGCCCTTGGTTGCAAGCTCAAGCTCTAACTCAGCCCGCACCACCGGATCTGTGTCAGGAAAGTTGAGTTCATCCAAGATTGCTTTGATATACAACCCAGTACCCCCAACAATGATCGCATCCTTACCTCTGCCATGAATCTCTGAAATTACAGAGCGTGCCTTCTCTTGATACCAAGCAACATTTGCATCCTCAGTTACATCAAGCAGATCCATCATGTGGTGCGCGATCCCTTGGCGCTGGTCAATACCTATTTTTGCTGTTCCGATATCCATACCTCGGTATAGCTGCATTGAATCGGCATTAATGATTTCAGCATTTATTTTTTCTGCCAGTAAAACTGCTAGATCACTCTTACCTGTGGCGGTAGCGCCACAAATGACAATCAATCTCATCGCTTGACCGTTGGGATTCCTAGCATTGTCGATGCAGGTCCAGATTCGGCGGTACGCGTTTGGTGGGCCTGAGCTCCCCTAGTTTGGCGAACCGACAACGGATCCCCAATCAAATAGTGCGCAGATGCCTGTGTGATCTTCACAGTTACTTCATCACCAGGACGAGCAACAAACTTATTATCAAAGTGCACTAATCTGAAATCTTCGCTACGACCAGTTAAACGCTCCTGCGCCTCATCACGTCGACCTTCATAGTCTCCCACTAAAACCTTATGTGTGGTTGTGATAGCCTCTTGATTAACCGACAAAGAAATTTCCTGCTGATGATTGTGCAAACGTGTATATCGCTCGCCCACTATTTCCGCTGCTACCTGATCCGGCATTGTCGCAGCAGGTGTTCCGGGACGCTTGGAGTATTGATAGGTATAGGCGGCGGTAAATCGCGCTGTGGTGCATAGCTCCAAAGTTGATTGGAAATCATCCTCGGTCTCTCCTGGGAAACCAACGATGATGTCAGTTGTGATTGCCGCATGAGGAATTGCGGATCGAACGCGATCTAAAATTCCTAAGTATCGATCGGTTCTATATGAGCGACGCATGTGCTGCAGTATGCGATCAGAACCAGATTGCAAAGGCATGTGTAGATGAGGCATAACATTGGGAGTTTGCGCCATTGCTTCAATCACATCATCAGTGAAATCACGAGGGTGTGGTGACATAAAGCGAACCCGCTCTAAACCATCAATTTCACCACATTTGCGAAGTAGCTTGGCAAAGGCTTGGCGATCTCCGAAATCTACCCCGTAGGCGTTTACATTCTGCCCCAACAAGGTAATTTCAATAACTCCTTGGTCAACCAAGGCTTTGACTTCGGTCAAAATATCAGCTTCATTACGATCTTTCTCGATTCCGCGCAACGCTGGAACAATGCAGAACGTGCAGGTGTTGTTACAGCCAACTGAGACTGATACCCAGGATGAGAATGCAGATAAGCGACGTGCCGGAAGGGTAGATGGGAAGTGCTCTAGTGCTTCAAGAATTTCGATCTGTGACTCTTCCTCAATCCGCGCACGTTCAAGCAACACAGGTAAGGAGCCCACATTGTGCGTACCAAAGACAACATCAACATAGGGAGCTTTCTTTAAAATCGTTGCCTGATCCTTTTGAGCTAAACAACCACCAACTGCGATCTGCATATTGGGATTAGCCTTCTTTATCGGCGCTAGAAAACTTAAATTTCCATATAGCTTGTTATCTGCGTTTTCACGCACTGCACAAGTATTGAAGACAACAATGTCTGCTTGCTCACCGGTAACTACTGGAACAAATCCTGCCTCATCCAACAAACCTGCGATTCGTTCAGAGTCATGAACATTCATTTGGCAGCCGTAGGTTTCGACTGTGTACGTACGAGTCATAGAGGCGAGATTGAATACTCAAGCGTCGAGCGATTAACCACTAGCATCTGATGGTTATCAAGATGTTGCCAATCTGAATTTCCCCATCCAGTTGAAGCGATCAGGAAATCATCGCCGCGACTAGAGAAACGAAGTTCATAGTGGTCAGGCCCGCTCCACTCGGTCTTGTTTTCCTCATTGAATTCGCAGACTGCAATTAGTGTCTCGGGTGTTTGGACCATAATGTTTAAGGCAGAGTAATCTGCGATCGCACGAATCATGTTAACCGTGTTTCGAACGCCTTCAACCAAGCCAACTTCATCTATCTGCGACAAGAGCGCATAAAAGAATCTCTCACTATCTGTGGTACCAGTAATGAGCCCTCGGTACCTTTCATTGATGAATTGCTCAGCGGTATCGGCAGGACGAATCGTTCCATTGTGCATAAAAGTTGTTGTCTCATGTGTGAATGGATGATTGTTATCAATATCTATTGTTAAGCCCTTAGATGCCAGGCGTAAGTGAAATAGCGCTCCCGCCGTTTCTAAACTCTTGCCAGTTTGAGTTAAAAGCTCGCTTTCCTTGGCAGCTTTAATATCCTTAATGACTTCACCTTCATAGCCAATACCCCAGCCATCTTTATGCTCGG
>LIAM01000120.1 GCA_001438925.1 Actinobacteria bacterium BACL15 MAG-120619-bin91
TTGGAGCAAGTGCTGACATAACTACGAAGGGACGATTAATTATCGTGAACAGTGGTTTAAGTGAGGCGATTGTGGATGTTCAGGTATTTACTGAGAATGGAAAACAACCACCGAAGTCATTGACCGTTGCCTCCAAAACTTACATAGTGGTGCCTGTTGATTCATTAGCTCCAGGTGATCAAAGGTTAACTGTAAATGTGGTGCCCAGATCTGGCAGGATTAACTCATTCATGATTGATGAACAAGGTAAGGGATTGCGTGCACTTGGTGGAGACCTTATCAATCCAATTAACACACCAAGTAGATCTCTTGTAATTCCTGCAATTCCAAATCAAGGTCAGGCAACAGATTCTGCTGCTGCCACAAGGCATGTCTTAAGAGTCTTGACGCCAGGAGATGTTGATGCCAGCGTTACAGTCGAATTACTGTCAGCCGATGGCATTTTTGTCCCCGTCGGACTCAATTCTCGAAGTATCTCTGCAGGAGTAGTTACCGAGATTTCCTTTTCACCCAAAATTTCCTCAGCAGCATTTGGGATAAAGCTGAGTTCAACTGAACCGATTGTCGCAGCGGTTGAATCCTCTGTAGCTGCCGGCGGAAAAAGGGATTTTGCGTGGAGCACGCCGGCACCTGAGCTCTCTGAGTTCACCCTCGCATTGACAGGGCTTTCACCATTAATCGCATTTGTGGGTGTTGAGATAAATGTAGCTTTAGATTTGACCTTGGTTAATGGAAAGGTAATTCGAAAAGCAATTCAGGGCAGAGATATTGTCACGTGGAAGGTTCCTGATGCAGCTAGATCGATTAAAATTACTAAGGTAGGAGCCCAGACTTTTGCAGGAGCATTAGTCTCATCGGTCAATGGCTATGGCTACTTTCCAATCGCCTCTGGAAGTGTGCTTACTCGAGTAGAAATCCCAGACTCAAATATTCGTATTTTAAATCCTTGATAATCCCAACTTTTCATACGCCTGCCCACTAATGTTTTACTCATGAGAATTCAAGGTGGTCGTGGGTGCTCCCGCGCTGGGTGCCGATCTCAAGCAACAATGACCTTGACCTATATCTACTCAGAATCCACTGCAGTAGTTGGGCCTCTTGCAACTTACTCTGAACCACATGCATATGATCTTTGTGTAGTTCATGGAACTCGACTAAAGGTTCCGCATGGTTGGAGCGTCATTAAGCAAGAGTTGGATGGTGCATCCCAAGGGCCTAGCGAAGATGATTTGATGGCGATAGCAGATGCTGTCCGAGAAGTTGCGTCACAAGAAATTGACCCTGTTAAACCAAACCAATCCACATCTGCACAACAACAACTAGGTCGCCGCGGTCACTTACGAGCAGTTCCGTCATAAATAATTATGGAGCTAATCCCCAATATTTTTAAAGCCTATGACATCAGAGGTTTAGTAGATACAGAAATTGATGTTGAATTCGCATTTGCTACAGGCATGGCCTTTGCTCGCTTCTTACAAATAGAACGTGAACCCGGAACAATTGTTATCGGAGAAGATATGCGCCCATCATCTCCAGAATTGGCTGAAGCTTTTTCAGCGGGTGCAACCTCGCAAGGAATGGATGTTATTCGGATCGGTTTAGCCTCAACAGATATGTTGTACTTTGCTTCTGGAAAGTTGGGGTTACCTGGGGCCATGTTCACCGCGAGCCATAACCCAGCTCAGTACAACGGTATTAAGTTGTGTTTGAGCAAAGCTCGCCCCATTGGTAAAGAGTCTGGCTTAGCAACTATTGAAAACTTTGTACGTGAAGGCTCACCAATTGCTTTGCGCAGCGTCGGAGTTGAAAAAGAACGCAACATGCTAGAAGAGTATGTTGACCATCTTTTAACTTTGGTTGATGTAACAAAGATTCGCCCACTCAAAATTGTTGTGGATGCCGGAAATGGAATGG
Source organism: Actinobacteria bacterium BACL15 MAG-120619-bin91 (assembly GCA_001438925.1). Lineage (GTDB taxonomy): Bacteria > Actinomycetota > Actinomycetes > Nanopelagicales > Nanopelagicaceae > Planktophila. The sequence continues at coordinate 1,915 of LIAM01000120.1, forward strand.
CTGGCCATACAGCCCCTGCTATTTTTGCAAGGCTCAATTGTGAAGTTATTCCGATGTACTTTGAGTTAGATGGGTCATTTCCAAACCACGAGGCAAACCCTCTGGATGAAACAACTCTGAAGGATTTGAAACAAGCGATGATTGATCATAAAGCCGATCTTGGTTTAGCTTTTGATGGAGATGCCGATCGCTGCTTCCTCGTTGATGAACGAGGTGAGGCGGTAAACCCTTCGGCGTTGACCGCATTGATTGCACAGCGAGAGTTAAAGAAGCGACCTGGCTCAAAGATTATCTACAACTTAATCTCATCTCGGGCGGTGCAAGAGGTTATAGATGAGAATGGCGGAACAGGGTTACGAAGCAGAGTTGGACATTCATATATAAAGAAGATGATGGCAGAAAGTGGTGCGATCTTTGGAGGCGAGCATTCCGGTCACTTCTACTTTAAAGAGTTTTGGATGGCAGATAGCGGCGCACTTGCTGCTTTGCATGCAATCGCTGCACTTGGTGAAAGTTCTCTGACAATGTCAGAACTTCTAACGCCCTTTATTAGATATAGCTCCAGCGGTGAGATTAACTCGAAGGTGAGTGACACTACGCAAGCAACTGATCGAGTTCGCAAAAGTTATGAATCTGGCAATGTTGAGATCGATGAACTAGATGGGCTGACGGTGAATGGGGATACCTGGTGGTTTAACCTTCGTCCTTCAAATACCGAGCCTCTACTTCGGCTTAACGTTGAGGCATCAGATCAGGCTCAAATGGAGTCTGTACGTGATGCGGTTCTCTCTGTAATACGCGGCTAATCCCCGTTTTCCGATACGTAATTTTCACACTGGGGCAGTAACCTATTCCCATAGCCGCCTAGCACAGTAGAGCCCTACGCCTTAGGTATCCAATTAATACTTTGACTACCATTTAAGGAGATTTTCGTGAACGTTCCAGTTACTTCAACTCTTCCAAAGCATGACATTGCTGATGCATCACTTGCAGCAGAGGGTCGGAAGCGCATCGAATGGGCTGAGCGCAATATGCCTGTGCTTGCTCAAATTCGTGAGCGTTTTGAAAAGTCACAACCATTTGCAGGTGTGCGCATCTCAGCATGCATGCACGTCACAACGGAGACCGC
>LIAM01000121.1 GCA_001438925.1 Actinobacteria bacterium BACL15 MAG-120619-bin91
TGGCGCTTTACATATGTGGCTCTGATCTTTCCCTCATGGATGACGGCGACCGAGTTTTGCGGGCCAGATTCTTGAGATGAACGGTCTAAGTAACCAACTACGGCAACGATGTCGCCGGTGATGCCGGCTGCGATTTCCTGAACCGCCCGGATGCTGGCTGCTTGAAAAGATTGACGTAGCGCTAGATCCTCAACTGGGTAGCCGGTCACAATCATTTCGGGAAAAACGATCAGGTTGGCACCGTGATCTTGCGCCCTTTTAACCGAGTCTGCGATCAGCGCAGCGTTGCCCGCAAGGTCTCCAACCGTTGGGTTGATTTGGGCTAGAGCTGCACGCAACTTCATTTTTCAAGTGTAACGGGGGTACCCTTGGGGATGTACCCGGGGACCACCTACGTGGCTTCGAGGAGAGGAAGCAATGACACCTATTAATGGAGAATCTCTATACGGCGGTGCTGTTCACCGACGTGTGACTATTGTCGATCTTGCCGCAGCAAAAAAGCGTGGCGAAAAATGGGCGATGTTGACCGCTTATGAATCGATGACCGCCGAGATCTTTGATGAGGCTGGCATTCCCGTGCTGCTGGTTGGCGATAGCGCCGGCAACAACTTTCTCGGCGAAGAGAACACCATCCCTGTAACAGTAGATGAGTTAATCCCCTTGGCCCGCGCAGTTGTTCGGGGCTCCAAGCGAGCATTGGTTGTGGCAGATCTGCCCTTTGGTTCATATGAAGCTTCTGCAGAGTTAGCCCTTGCCACTTCGATTAGATTTTTCAAAGAGTCTGGTGTGATGGCTGTAAAGCTAGAGGGCGCACATATTGAAGCGGTGAAAAAACTTGTTGGCAGTGGAATTCCGGTGATGGGCCACTTAGGTCTAACCCCGCAATCGCTGCATCAATTAGGTGGGTACCGAGTTCAGGGTCGCACCGATGGAGATGTAACTATCGAAGCCGCCCTTGCCCTTGAAGCCGCCGGTGCCTTTGCAATAGTTCTTGAGTTGGTTCCAGCTGAACTTGCCGCCAGAATCACCGCGGCACTGTCAATCCCAACTATTGGAATCGGCGCAGGGGTTACCTGCGATGCACAAGTTTTGGTCTGGACCGATCTGATGGGTATTACCAAGAAGGCCCCTAAATTGGCAAAGGCGTATCGAAATTTGCGTGCTGAAATGTTGGCGGCAACTTCCGAGTTCGCCGATGATGTTCGTACAGGCAGCTTCCCTACAGAGGCGCAGACCTTCAACTAATCCACAGCTTCAACTAGGGTAGCTAAATGGCCAGTTTTACAATTGATCTAGCACCACTGCGAAAGTCTCGGGACTTTTCCTTACTGTGGGCTGCTGGTCTGATCTCGTACTTCGGTTCGATGATCACCTACGTTGCTGTGCCCTTTCAGGTCAAAGAGCTAACCGGTTCTTATGTTGCAGTAGCCATAAGTGGCTTGGTTGAAATTGTCCCCCTTGTTATTTTTGGCCTCTATGGCGGCGTCTTGGCCGATGCACTAGATCGTAAGAAATTGATCTGGGTTACCGAACTTCTGTCCCTACTTTTTACCGCAATTTTGCTGATTAACTCCATGATGGATTCGCCTAGCCTGCTACTGATTTACATCGTTTCCGGATTGTTCGCCGCCGTAAGTGGCTTGCGACAACCAGCGATGCAGGCCGCATTGCCGCGTCTTGTAGATCACGAGGATATGACGGCAGCGGCTGCGTTAATGAGTCTTCGCTGGCAGGTGGGTGTAATCGTTGGGCCTGCAGTTGGTGGAATTTTGATTTCTTCATATTCAGTTTCAGTTGGATACGCCGCAGATATTGCCACCTTCATAATTTCAATCGCTTTAATTGCTTTCATGAAAAACATCCCACCCTCGCACGAGGCCGAAGCCCCATCTCTGTCAGCGTTAATCGAAGGGGTCAAATATGCATTTAGTAGAAAAGATTTGTTGGGTACATATCTGATTGATCTGGCCGCAATGTTTTTTGCGATGCCAACTGCCTTGTTTCCGTTTTGGGCAGATCAGTTAGGTGCCCCATGGGCCCTGGGTCTGCTCTATGCCGCCGGCACTGTTGGGTCCATTGCAATTGTTCTGACAAGTGGTTGGGCCAAAAATGTTCATTTCTATGGCAGGGCGATTATGTGGGCGGCGATCGGATGGGGTGTTGCAATTGCATTGTCTGGCATGACGAATTACCTCTGGCTGGTCTTGCTCTTTCTTTGTTTGGCTGGGGCATCGGACATGGTCAGCGCCTTGTTTAGATCTGCAATGTGGAACCAAACCATCCCCGACAATCTTCGAGGACGTCTTGCCGGAATCGAATTGCTTTCATATTCATTGGGGCCACTAGCCGGTCAGATGCGTGCAGCTTCGATGGCGGCGGCTACTACATTGAGTTTTTCGGTAACAAGTGGCGGAATTATTTGCGTCATTGTGGTCGTATTACTGGCCAGTTTTTTGCCAGATTTTAGAAAATTCGACATCCGAACCAACAAATATGCCCTCGAAAATCAGAAAATGGCGGAAAAATTACGCGTAAACCCTCAATCAGAGGACGAGATTTCCTAACTTGACACAAATTTGAGGGATTTTTACAAATTTTCTGGAAATTAAGTATTTGTAAAAATAAAAAGTGGTTAAATTTTCGCAAATGCATAAAAAAATAAAAATATAAATTTGCGACACGCGCTAAATTATTTGTCACAAAATGTTGGCATTTTTGCCCAATTGATGTCACGCTTATCCATGAACAGGTTTGGGTGACGGATCCGAACCATTCCGATAGGAGAAGTACGTGGCCGCAGCAAAGAAAGCAGCACCAAAGAAGCGTCGCAAGAAGGCAGCAGCACCAGCTGCTCCAAAGAAGCGTCGTAAGAAGGCAGCTGCAGTAGCAGCACCAAAGAAGCGCCGCAAGAAGGCAGCAGCAAAGAAGGCTGCTCCAAAGCGTCGCAAGAAGGCAGCAGCTAAGAAGGCTGCTCCAAAGCGCCGTAAGAAGGCAGCAGCTAAGAAGGCAGCTCCAAAGAAGCG
>LIAM01000122.1 GCA_001438925.1 Actinobacteria bacterium BACL15 MAG-120619-bin91
AGACACTGTTTATGGGAAATACCCTGAGAGGAATGCTCCTACAAGCGTATGCATTTGGAACTATGGGAGTCATCGCAGGGTATGCCGCCCTTGCATCTCTAGTGGGTGCAATTCTCTTCTTAGTCTTGGGGGTTGCAGCGGTACTCCATCGCCGTCACACCGGTGAAGAGGTACTGATTTAACCCTCAACTCTCCGTGATGGGTTAAAAAAGCGCCCCTGGGTATCCCAGGGGCGCTTCTTCTTTAATCCCTTACCTGGTTTAGCGGTCGATCTTTCCTGCGATGAAATCCTCAGTCTTAGTATGAGCCGCCTCATCGGTGTACTGAGTTGGAGGTGTCTTCATAAAGTAGCTAGAGGGTGAGAGCAAGGCTCCACCAATCTTGCGATCTAGACCGATTTTGGCGCAACGAAGTGCGTCGATGATGACACCAGCAGAGTTTGGTGAATCCCAAACCTCTAACTTGTACTCAAGATTCAAGGGAACATCTCCAAATGCGCGGCCTTCGAGGCGAACGTAGGCCCATTTGCGATCATCAAGCCATGGAATGTAATCCGATGGACCGATGTGAACATTCTTATCACCGAGATCATGATTTAACTGCGATGTCACAGAGTTTGTCTTTGAAATCTTCTTAGATTCAAGTCGATCACGCTCGAGCATGTTCTTGAAATCCATGTTTCCACCAACATTGAGCTGGTAAGTGCGATCTAGGTGTACGCCGCGATCCTGGAATAACTTAGCCATGATGCGGTGAGTGATGGTCGCACCAACCTGACTCTTAATGTCATCTCCAACGATAGGCAAACCGGCATCAGCAAACTTTTTCTCCCAGACTGGATCTGAGGCGATGAATACAGGAAGTGCGTTAACAAATGCACATCCTGCATCAATTGCACACTGTGCGTAGTACTTAGCAGCTGCTTCAGAGCCCACCGGTAGGTAGCAGATCAAAACATCGATCGCTTCATCCTTGAGGACCTTGACTACATCAACGGCTGGTGCATCTGACTCCTTGATTGTCTCGCGGTAGTACTTACCGAGACCATCATGTGTGACACCACGAAGAACTGGAACGCCAGTCTTTGGGACATCGCTAAATTTAATTGTGTTGTTTTCACTAGCCCAGATTGCATCAGCTAGATCTAGGCCTATCTTCTTTGCATCAACATCAAAGGCTGCAACAAACTTGATGCTAGAGATGTGGTATCCCCCAACAACGGCGTGCATAAGACCTGGGATCTCTTGATCAACAGCAGCGTTTTTGTAGTACTCAACGCCCTGAACTAATGAGTTAGCGCAGTTTCCAACGCCAACAATTGCAACACGGATGTCGCCTTTACCGGTTGTGATGTTCACTCTATTTCCTCTCGGTTTTGATCATGTCTTCCAGCCAAGCGATCTCTCGATCAGCTGTTTCTAGTGAGTGGCGTCGCCACTCCTCCAGATATTTGTCGATACCAACAGGTGACTTCTCGAGTTCACCACGAAGGATTTCGGCTTTCTCCTTAAGGCGACGATGGCGTCCCTCAAGAATTCTTACTCTGTTCTTTGCAGATGTTGGCGAGAAGAAGGCGAAACGAATCTCAAAGCCCTCGTCCTCCCACGTTTCAGGTGTTACTGATTCTGTTAAATCCCCAAAGCGGCGAGCGCCCTTTTCTGTGATCGCATAGACGATGCGAGATCTGCGCGATGTTGTATCTGCGACAGACTCTTCAATGAGTCCAGCCTCCATCATGCGACGAAGTTGTGGGTACAGAACGGAAAATGACAATGCGCGGAATGGACCGAAGATGGTTCCGATGCGCTTGCGAAGCTCATACCCATGGAGTGGAGCCTGAGAGAGCAGACCAAGGAGTGCGAATTCGAGGGACTCTGAACGTGAACGCATCTAATCCCCCTCCTTGTACCAGTCTTCATCCCTGCTCAGTATTGCTCCGTGGAATGTATCTATTCGATATATCGAGCCGTAATCTAGAGGGATATACCTACTTCGCGCAAGCCGAACACACCCCTAAACTCCCCATGTGGTCATTCCCTCACGCCTGCCTGAGTACCTCATAGCCGCCATGGTGATCATCCTCGCCCCTGGTCCAAGCGTGCTCTTTGTCATCGCCCGTGCGATCGCCTGGGGTCGAGCCACAGCTGTCTTCACAGTTGCCGGCAATGTCACCGGAGCATTCTCGCTCTCCGTCTTTGTCGCCTTGGGCCTTGGTCCGATCCTGCAACGATCAGAGCTTGCCTACATCGCCGTGCAATGGGGTGGCGGTTTGTATTTGGTCTACCTCGGTATTGATGCGATTAGAAAACGAAGCGCACATGCCGCCGATATGACCAACCAAGGTGAGATCGCGCCATCAATTCGTCGATCCATTCGAGATGGCTTTTGGGTAGGCGCACTTAATCCAAAGGGCGTGGTCTTCTTTGCTGCGGTCTTGCCACAATTTATTGATCGTGAACGTGGCAGCGTTACAGCTCAATTAATTTTGCTAGGCGCTATCTTCGCAATTCTTGCCTTTGTTTCAGATGGCTCGTGGGGAATGTTGGCTGGAACAGCACGCAATTGGCTGGCAACAGATGCCAAACGGTTAGAGCGATTACGCGCAACCGGTGGAACCATCATGATTATTTTGGGAATATCGGTTTTGTTTTCAGCAATTGTCAGCGCCTAAGTACACAATAAGCACATGATTAAACCTGCCAAGCCTGCCCGCGAAAACATCTCTCCATCAGATCTGACCTTTGGTTTATCGACCTGCAAAAGATGTTTATGGATTAAGTACTGGTTCAAGGTAACGATGCCCGGTGCATTTCCACTCGTTGGAACAATGGCGGCTTTGCAAGAGGAGCATTTTCACGGTGCAGATATGCCCACTATTGATCCATCCCTTCGCGCTGGAAAGGTCACAAAGTGGGGCGAGTGGGTTAAGAGCAAGCAATTAGTAGTTAATGGTGTTGAGAGCCGTTGGAGAATTCTCGGAAAGTATGACCTCGTCTCAACAAATGATGATGGCACTATCGGT
>LIAM01000123.1 GCA_001438925.1 Actinobacteria bacterium BACL15 MAG-120619-bin91
GCGAATGACATCGCGGTTAAAGCCCATTAAAAACTTTACTTCATCTGGTGAGCGTCGCCAATTTTCAGTTGAAAATGCATAGGCGCTAATCTCTTTAACTCCGTATTCGATCGCACCTTCTACAACATCAAATAAAGCTGCCTCGCCCGCTTCATGCCCTGCGGTGCGCGGCAGACCTCTTTGCTGTGCCCAACGTCCATTGCCATCCATAACGATTGCTACGTGATGAGGAATCTTGATCGTCATACCCGCTCCACCATTGGCAAAGAACGCAACCCGCGTTCAAGATGCCATTGTAAATAAGCGGCGATCAAACCACTAGCCTCTCGGCGATGCCTTCCTTCACTTGCCGTTGCTACATCCCAGTTGCTGCTAAGTAGCGCACCCATAAGTTCTAGTGTCCCTGGGGCTGGTGTTGCACATGCTGAAGGCCTGCAATCAGCGCAGACCGATCCGCCACCAACTAATGAAAAGTATCTGTGGGGTCCCGGCTTTTCGCAACGAGAACAAATGGTCATCGATGGTGCGTAACCGGCAACGGCGAGCGATCTCAATAAAAATGCATCCAGGATCAGTAAAGGCTCATAACGATTTTCAGCTAAAGCTTTCATGCCACCCACAACTAACTGAAACTCTTGTAAGGCTGGTTCATTTTCCTGACTGGTAAAACGTTCGGCAGCTTCCAAGATTGTCGCTGCGATAGTCCAGCGTTGGTAATCCTCAGTCAGTGCTTCTCCGTAATTCATCAGCGCTTCAACTTGAGTAACGGTGTCAAAGGTTTTTCCAGTGTACAACTGGATATCAACATGGCTTCCGGGTTCAAGGCGTGCACCAAACTTTGATTTAGTCCGCCGAACACCTTTAGCTACTCCACGAATACGGCCATGGTCGCGTGTAAGCATTGTGATGATGCGATCGGCTTCACCTAATTTTTGGGTGCGCAGGATGATTGCCTCATCCCGGTACAAACTCATACGGGTAAAGGTAGTGCCAAAGCCTGTAAAATAAGGGGATTAGCGAATTGCGCGGTTTATCGCAGACACGACAGCTTTCAGCGCTGCCGTTGTGGTGTTTGGATCAATTCCCACGCCCCAGAAGACATCGCCATCGATAGCGCACTCAAGATATGCCGCAGCTGAAGCATCTCCACCTGCTGACAGTGCATGCTCAAAGTAATCAAGGACTCGAACATCAACACCGTACGCCTGCAAGATGTTACAGAAGGCAGCGATTGGTCCATTGCCCTGACCTTTGAGTTCATGCATCTGACCGCGATCACTTAATGAAACGGTTAGGTAAACATCCTCACCAAGAACTGAACTTTGTGACAAGCCCTTGAGACGGAAACGTCCCCACGGCGCGCTTTCAGTTGGTAAATACTCATCCTCAAAGATATTCCAAAGATCCTCAGGACTTACTTCGCCACCTTCGGCATCTGTCTTTGCCTGAACATTTTTAGAAAATTCAATTTGTAAGCGACGAGGTAGATCAAGGCTGTGCTCATTCTTCATTAAGTATGCAACGCCGCCCTTACCTGATTGTGAGTTTACGCGAATGACCGCCTCGTATGAACGACCAATATCTAATGGATCGATAGGTAAATATGGAATAGCCCAGGTGTGATCACGTACCTCTTTACCAGCAGCTTGTGCATCACGAGCAAGGTGATCAAATCCCTTTTTGATCGCATCCTGGTGCGATCCAGAAAATGCGGTAAATACTAAATCTCCACCGTATGGATGGCGTTCTGGCACACGCAATTGATTGGCGTACTCAACTGTGCGACGAACTTCATCAATATTTGAGAAATCGATATGTGGGTCGATGCCATGTGTGACTAGGTTGATTCCAAGGGTTACAAGGCAGACATTTCCGGTGCGTTCACCATTTCCAAAAAGTGTTCCTTCGATGCGATCGGCTCCTGCCAAGTAGCCAAGTTCTGCCGCTGCAACACCGGTGCCTCGGTCATTATGAGGATGAAGAGAAACGATCACATTCTCACGATTGTTGAGGTGGCGACACATCCATTCAATTGAATCGGCATAGACATGTGGCATCGCTAACTCAACTGTTGCCGGAAGGTTCATGATGGTCTTCCACTGCGGAGTTGGCTTCCACACATCATTAACCGCGTTACACACCTCTACAGCAAACTCAAGCTCTGTGCCGGTGTATGACTCCGGTGAGTACTCGAATGAAACCTTGGTTTCAGGAACAGTTGCGACCAGATCCAAACAGATCTTGGCTGCATCGGTTGCAATCTTTTTAATTCCATCTTTATCCAGACCGAAAACTACGCGGCGCTGCAAAGTAGAGGTCGAGTTGTACAAGTGAACGATCGCCTGCTTTGAACCCTTGATTGCCTCAAAGGTGCGGACAATCAGAGCCTCTCGAGCCTGTGTTAAAACTTGAATAACAACATCATCAGGGATCAAGTTCTCATCAATTATTTTGCGAACAAAGTCAAAATCTGTCTGGCTGGCACTTGGAAATCCAACTTCGATCTCTTTGTAACCCATTGCAACGAGAAGCTTGAACATTGCTAACTTGCGCGGTGTATCCATTGGATCTATCAAAGCTTGATTTCCGTCGCGCAGATCTACCGAACACCACTTAGGTGCCTGTGTAACCTTCTTGTTAGGCCAGGTTCGATCTGCAAGATCTACAGGGTGAATCGGCGCATAACGATGCACAGGCATCTTTGAAGGGGTTTGCTTTGGGAAGTTCACAGGTACACGGTAACGCGTGAGTTAAAGGACTGGCAAGTAACGATCTAGTTCGAAGGCGCTTACTTGACGACTGTATTCAAGCCATTCTGCACGTTTGTTGCGTAGAACATACTCAAATACATGCTCCCCTAAGGTTTCGCGAACTAATTCGCTCTTTTCCATTTCTATAATTGCTTCATTGAGGTTTGATGGAAGCGCAATTGGATTCTTGGAATCATCCAGAATGTACTTTTCTTCAACTCCCTTGAGTCCTGCAGCAAGCATTACCGCATATGCAAGGTAA
>LIAM01000124.1 GCA_001438925.1 Actinobacteria bacterium BACL15 MAG-120619-bin91
TGGAGATCGCAGATCTTCCTATTCCAGAGGATGATGAAGAGCCTGGCCCGGTTGGTCATTTAGCAATCCTTGCCGATCTTGGATTAAATGAAATGGAGATGTCAGCACTGTGTGATGATGAAGAGTTGTTCCCTGATGAACAACTAGAAGCGATCGCTGCACGTCTTGGTTTTGGTGAAGAGTTTTCGGAGCTCTTGGATCTGTGAACGATATTGAAATGATGCGTGTTGCTTTGGAAGCGGCACGCAGCGCACTTGCGAGTGGAGATATTCCAGTTGGTGCAGCAATCTTTAACGCATCAGGAGAATTAATTGCAACGGGACACAATGAGCGTGAACTCAACAATGATCCAACTGCACATGCAGAAGTTATTGCAATTCGCAGGGCTACTGAGAGATTAGGGGATTGGCACTTAACAGATCACACACTTGTTGTAACCCTTGAGCCATGCGCAATGTGCGCAGGTGCGATCGCTCAATCACGTTTACAAACAGTTATTTTTGGAGCTTGGGATGAAAAGGCGGGAGCTGTTGGCTCTGTGTGGGACTTACTGCGAGATCCCCGCAGCACCTTTAGAACTGAGGTTCGAGCAGGTGTTTTAGCTGAAGAATGTGGTGCGCTGATCAAAGGCTTTATACAAGAAGTTCGTAAGAAGGATTAAGAATCACCATCGATCCTTCTTCCTCACCAACCATGCCTTCGGCACGCAGTTGAGAGCCAACTTCAAGACCTGCGATCTCACGTCGGCCTAAGAACTGAAGGGCAACTCCACCAGTCTCATCCCAGATCTCTACTTCTAGGGTTGGCGCAGAACCGCGAGGGGCGGATTTAATCGAGGTAACTCGACCCTGCACCTGTGCACGCTTTCGCCACTCAATCTTTCCAATAGGTGTCACATTCTCTGCGTAGTGACTAACGGGTTCAGCATCTGCAGGGACAACCTTTTGGATAGTTCTTGCAGCAGGAAGGGGTGCAACTGGGGCAAGTGCGCTAAATGAACTCTTTCCTGAAGCGATTCGCTCAACATCAAAGGGAACAATCGTCGCAACTACACGTGGAAGCTGTGAAATAGGTGCAGCAATCTCTTCAGCTGTTTGATCATGAAGTAGACGACCCAGGAATCCCGAGTATGCGCGACGTGGAAGCAGTAGCGTTAATTCAACATCTGGCTTTTCTGTCATTCGAATTGCGTAATCCAAAGCAGCGTTTGCAAGTCGACGATCAGGACAGTCAATCAGTTCAAGGGTTACATCATCCAATGCATCAGATGCAGCCCATGCCTTTTGAATCTCTTCAGCACGACGATCATCGATCACAAAGTGAACAGCAGCAAGGTTGCGTGGCTTGAGGCTTCTTGCATATCGAATAGCGCCAACCGTTGCAATATCGACGTTATCCACCAGAACTGTTACATCATGTCGAGCGATTGATGTAGCACGCTCTTGATGTTGCTTTACAACTAGCGCTTCTTGTTCGCGTGCATACTGGTTATTGAACTTGAGCATCAAGATCACTACCAATGGTGTGCCAATTACAACCACCCAAGTGCCTTCAGCAAACTTAACGATTGAAAGAACTAAGACTGTAAATACAGCGATTGCGGTTGCAAAGCCATGCATGAGAATCTTCCACTTTGGCAACTTCATCACAATACTTCTCTTTGTCATACCAGCTCCGGTAAGTGTGAAGCCGATAAATACCGCAAGAGCGTAGATTGCTGCCAGAATCGTAATGCTTGCCCCAGTGACGATTACAAGAATTGAGGCAACACCTGCGATAAAGAAAACACCATTAGAAAAGACTAATTTGTGGCCGCGTTGAGTTAGTCGGCGGGGTAAGTAACCATCGTTAGCAACCATATTGACCATATTAGGGAAGGCGCTAAAGCAGGTATTTGCTCCAGCAAACAAGATCAACATTGTTCCTAGTTGGGTAAGTACAAAAAGTATGCCTCCAATAATGCCTTCACCCAACGCCGCCTTTGCAACAAGGGAGATCACTGTCGGAGTGCCATCTGCATATGGAATCGCTTGAGTTTCCTTAGCCAACCATGCGATTCCAATAATTAAAGTACCCAAGGTGGTGCTCATGAGAATCAAAACTCTCTTTGCATTCACATGCTCAGGTGCCTTAAACAATGGAACGCTGTCTGAGATCGCTTCCAACCCAGTTAAAGAGGCGCTTCCATTTGCAAAGGCCTTCAGAATCAGCAGCATCGCTGCAACTGAGAGTAAGCCTTGGGCTTGTCCAATTGGAACCAGGCCTTCTACATCTTGGCTGTATACAGGCAGAGTTCCAGAAAAGTATCTATAAATTCCAAAGATAAAAACAGTCAACATGGTTCCCATAAAGAGGTAGGAAGGGATTACAAAAAATACGCCAGCTTCTTTAACTCCTCTTAGGTTTACATATGTCAAGATTAAAACAATAAAAATTGTTATCTGAACCTTGTAAGGATTTAACTCCGGAAAGGTTGATAAAAGAGCAGCAACTCCTGCAGCTGATTGAATTGCAACGGTGATGATGTAGCCAAACATGAGCTCTACCGCAGCTACCTGCGAGACAACGCGACCAAAGTTTTCTCTAGATACGAGATAAGCGCTACCAGAGCGCGTGTATGTTGTAATCACATCCCGATATAAAAGCGTGATGGCAACCAACATTACGAGGATGACCCCGATCATGGGTGGGAAAATAGTAAATGCTGCTAAACCGAAAGCAGGAATAAGTGCAACGAGTATCTGCTCGCCACCGTATGCAGATGATGAGATGCAATCAGATGAAAGTACTCCGAAGGCGTTTTTCTTACTTAGCCTTTGAGATGACAAGGTATGGCGATTAAGCGGGATACCAAGAAAGTACTTTTTGATCTTATAATTTAAAGGGTCTTTTAAGTGTGCTTGCTCCCGCTTGACTACAGGTACATGCGCATCATCGGTCCACGACTTAGGCACTTAAAACTCCTCTTTTAATTGCAATTACTGCAATTTAATAAGTATCACTCTACCCC
>LIAM01000125.1 GCA_001438925.1 Actinobacteria bacterium BACL15 MAG-120619-bin91
TGAGAGCTTGTCCTGCTGCAACTCCGATGATTTCTCCATTAACAACCTGTGCGATCTTTGAATCTTGGGATGCGTACTCCCAGGCTCCTGCCGATTGTGAGATGGGGCTTTAATTGATGAGATAGCAAGGCGTTGACCAACCCCAACCTCTAGCGGCTCGAGTGTTCCAACTGTTGGAGTTTGTCCTATGACTCTGACCTTGAATGATGTTGCTCCTTCAAGCCAATACTCAGATGGTGCTTGTTTAATGGTGATTGTTGCGGTTCCTGCACCAACAAACTTGAGCAGGTTTCCTTGGATAATCACAATGTTTGTGTCATCACTTGCGATGCTCCAGGCACCGCTTGAGGTTGAGACTGGGAATTGAAATGGGAAATCTAAATCTCCGACCAGTCGTTCAAAATCTGGTTGTTGTGGGTAGGTCGGAACTCCGTTGATTGTTAGGGTAATTGTTAGTGGAGTGGAGTTTCCATAGTTTCCAGCTGGGTTTTGAATAGCGGTTATTTTGGATATTCCAGGCTTCAAGGCGGTGACGGTGCTGCCAAGTACCGTTGCAATACTGGTATCAGAGCTTGTGTAGCTCCAAGTTCCAGCTGAGTTTGAGGTTGGTGCTGTGAGGATAAATGTGTTTGGTCCCGTTGCCGAGTAGGAGAAACTTCGGTCAATAAAGGTACCGGCGCTAACTGTTGGAGGTGCGGCAAGAACTGTCACTGTCATCGAGGTTGTGATTGATTTGTAATTTCCCCAACGTGCTTGGGTTGCGGTAATTACCGTTGTTCCAACTGATTTTGGTGTGAGGGTTAGATTTAAAACCGATGCAACCGCTGGGTTGCTAGAGGTTAATGTCCAGGCACCTGAAGAGGTAGATGTTGGTGTCACGAGGTTGACGTTTGCCACGCTATCTAAGGTCAGTGAGATGTTGGTGAAGGTTCCCAAAATTGGCGTTAGGGCTGTGATTGTTACCGTCATGGACTTAGTTGCAGATTTCCATTGCGCAGTTGCCGCTTGTGTTCCTGTGATCGTTACCGTTCCGGCATCTTTAACCGTTACGACATCGCCGACAACTGTTGCGAGGTTGGTATTTGAGGATACATAGCTCCAGGCACCGGTTGAGTTAGATGTTGGTGGCGTGATCTTGAAGGTGTTTTGGCCAAGAGAGATGCTGACATTGGAAAAGGTGCCAAGGGTTGGGGTGCCGGGCTGAACATACAGCTGGGTTGAGCGCGAGACACTTCCATACTCGCCACTTGCGGCGATGGTGAAGGTGATTCCTGTTGAGCCCGCCTTTAAAAGGGTCAGGGTTAAACCGCTAGCTGTTGCGATCGTGGTGTCATTAACGGTGACAGACCAGGTGCCGGGCGAGTTAGTTACCGGGGGTGTTAACACAACTGTGCGTGAGTCCAGAGCAACGGTGATTGGGCTCAAGACACCCACGATTGTCGTGGCTGCTTGCGCCGATTGGAGTGGTGCTACGGCGGTGGCTACAAGAGACAGAAGTATCAACAGTTTTTTCATACTTTCAGTCTTTCGTGGGCTAGCAGAGATCGACTGTATTTAAGAGCAGAAAAGAGGTGTGAATATCCGCAGAGTTTTCTGGCCTACCCATTTTGAGCCTGTGATCGGTGGTGCTGAGGACCGGAAGTGGGCTGAATGGGGGCGTGAGTGGCCTTGTGTGGTCTTGGCCAACATCTGTGCATACTCGAAGTGAAGTTGTCGGGCAAAGGTTCTAGTGTTTCGCCATGAGAAAACAGGGCCGGCTCACGCGGCGTTTCACCCTTGGCCTTGCTGCAACCTTTGGCTTTCTCTCATTGGGTTTGGCACCTGCCTACGCTGTTGATGAGCGTGTGATCGATGTTGTTGAGGTGACATGGGCTGGTGCACCGGCACCAGCAGGTGATGCAAACAAGGTTGCCACCGTTATTGATACAGAGGTAAACGCAGACTGGAAAAAGTTTACGACGATGTATGGGGATACAAAGGATCGCACCGTTTCCTTTCAGACCGGCGAGGTTTTAGATACACCGATCGCACTGGTTTCTAAGATGGCATGTACTGGATATCTTGCATCAGAGTTTATGGGTTCAATTCGACCAGAGGCGTATCGTCGCTTGGGAATTACAGATTACTCAGAGCGGTACCTAGTTGTTGTTGCACCAAAGGCGGGATGTATTTGGTCGGGACGTGCGCAGGTGGGTTCAGCAAACAGTAAGAGCGGCACATTGATATTGCATGACAGCGCTTCATCATTTGTTATTACCCACGAGATTGGTCACAACTTTGGTTTGGGACACTCAAACTTTTTGCGGTGCGATAACGCGGCCTATGACGGACCCTGGGGTGATACCTGTAAAGGTGTTGAGTATGGTGGAACTATCGATGTGATGGGAAATGTAAATACATCATCGCCATTAAGTACCTATCACCAGTGGCGAATGGGGTATATCGATGATGCTCAAATTAAACAGGTGTGGCAATCAGAGGTAATTAACCTTGCACCGAGTGATTTTGCAAATGGAACAAAGGCGATCTTTATCCGTGATGGCAAGGCTGCATACTGGATCGAATACCGTCGTAAGTTGGAGGGTGTTGGTTACAAGCCAGGGCTTGCGATTTATCGTTTAGATCCGCCACCGATTTCAGCTGTTGTATCTGTTAACCCAGAGGATGCTGAAGCCGCTGAATTTGGCTCTGTTTTAGGCAGTGATGTGTGGATGCTTAATCTGGATACATATCAGTACCGCGATTCACGGTCGGTGGGTGGATCGATGACCGCGCTGACGGCAAAGACATACTCTGGCAATGTTTCTTTTAGCGCGGTGCCATCTGAAACCGGTGCGGTTGTAACGATTACAAAGAAGGCGGATACAACCCCTCCGCCTGTTCCCAATGTGCTTCCCGTTGCTCAATGGAACTCTCCCAACATGGTGATCCTTGGTCCAGGTGGTGAGGATGCAGATACCGCTGTTGTTGGTTTTGAAGGACAGATCGATGGCAAGGTTGAAAC
>LIAM01000126.1 GCA_001438925.1 Actinobacteria bacterium BACL15 MAG-120619-bin91
AACTTCTGATTGTTGTTCTTCCATCCATAAACCAGATCACTACGACTTGCAATTACTGCGCTGACTGTTAAACCGGTGATTAAACCTTCGCCGATTCCGATCAAGATATGTGTTCCGACCATCGCGCCTAGAACTGTGGTTGTCGAGTAGGTTGCCGTTGCACCCATTGCATATTGCAATGTGAAGCTGATCGCAGCCATCGGAACTGAGATAAAGCCACCAATCGCAGCAGCAACGGGAATCGAAGCTTTCTTCTTCGGAAGAATCTTGCGCACCAAAAGAAATGCACCGTATCCAATCCAAACACCAACAATTGACATGTTAAATGTGCTCGCACCTAAAGCGGTTAATCCACCATCGGCAAATAAAAATGCTTGCATCAGCAGAACTATTGTCAGGGCCAATGTTGCAGCCCACGGTCCCACCAAGATGGCCGCTAACGCACCACCGATCAAGTGACCACTTGTTCCTGCAGCAACGGGAAAGTTGAGCATCTGAACCGCAAAGATAAAGACAGCTGTGAGGCCGGCTAATGGTGCGGTCTTTTCATCCAGCTGTGAACGGGCACCTTTTAGGGCTACAGCGACTCCTGCAGCCGATAGGCCTGTGAAGATGACAGAGGTCTGGACATCGAGAAAACCATCAGGAATATGCATAGGAGAAGGTTAATGCAAACGATTCGCACCTGCAACAGATAGGCGAGTTCCTGAGAATTCATTGAGTTGCACCCAAATCCTGAGCCCAGACCCACCTTCTAAAGATAAGGTCACAACCATGAGTGAAGACGAAGGCATGGAAGAGCTCGTCACTGAAGAGATGCTCTGGGATCGAATTCCAGAGGTAGAAGGTGAAGAACGTGCCAGTACTTATTATGAATTAAGTGCGCGGATCTATGCTCGCGGTCAATACGATGAAGCGCTCGCTCTGGCGGAAACCGCTCGTGATATTTACTCTCAACTTGGCGCCGCTGTTTCATCGGAAGGATTAGCACAGGCTTATTCAGCGATCGGTTACAACTTAAATCAACTCAAGCGTATGGATGAAGCCGCTACCGCAATGAGTAAAGCTGTTGAGATTTTACGTGAAAACAAATCTCCTATCGCCTTAGAGCTTGCCTGCACACTTGGCGAGTGGTGGTACTCATCCAAGAAGTACGACAAGGTTGTAGAAACAATGAATGAGTGTGCGCAAGAACATCTTGTCGATGGAAATGAAATTGGCGCTGCGAATGATCTTCACTTAATTGGTTGCGCTGAACGCGAGTTAAAGAATTATGAAAAGGCGATTGAAGCCTTCAAAGAAGCGCGATCATTATTTAAGCGCAACAAAGAGGTGATTCATGTTGCCCGTTGCGATCAGAAAATGGCATCCTGCCTGATCGAATTAGGTGAGGGTGAACTTGCACTAGAAACCGCTCGCAAAGCTGTCGATGTTTTTGAAACAGGACATGATCACCGCCGTGAAACCTTTGCCTCCTTTGAGTTTGGTAAAGCTCAGATCTTGCTCGAAAAATATGATGAAGGTTTGGCAACTTTAGAAAATGTGTTAGCAATCGTTAGTGAGGATGAGCCTAAGGATTTTGAGTTCATTGTTGATATCGAATCCCGTATCTCAAAGATTTTACGTATGCAGGGCAGAATTGATGAGGCCGATGAGATCGAGCGTCGCTTAAAGTCGGTTCAAGAGGCGTTGGAGGATGAACCTGAGCGTGATCTCCTCACTTAAGGACCGCGAACAACTCAGCATCACAATGGTCTGTTTGGGCAATATCTGTCGCTCACCTATGGCGGCTGCGGTATTAGCTAATAAAACCAATGGGGTTAAATCTCCAGTCATCACCGTTGATAGCTCCGGAACAAGTGCATGGCATATTGGCCAAGGGCCTCACCCATCTTCCAAAAAGATCTGGGAAAAGGCTGGCTACAAGCACGAGCACACCGCTAAACAGTTTACGAGCAATGATTTCTTTATTCATGACCTGATTTTGGTTATGGACTCCAGTAATTTTCACAACGTTATGTCACTAGCAGAAAGTGATGAGCATCGCTCAAAGGTTTTCTACCTAAGAAGTTTTGATCCTGAGCTACAAGGCATCGATCCAGACTCAGCTGATTACTTTAAGTTGGAGGTACCGGATCCTTACAACCAAAGTGATGAAGCGTATGAAGCAACTTTAGCTATGGTTGAACGTGCGATAGATGGATTGCTAGCAAAACTAAGTTCTTAGCGTGGCAGGTGTTGCAAAGCCCAGTGGTACATCGCGATAGCACCAGCAGCAGAGGCGTTCATTGATCGAGTCGAACCATATTGATTAATCTCGTACAAAACCTCACAAACATCAATTCCTTCATCGGACATTCCTGCACCCTCTTGTCCAAACAGTAAAACACAACTTTCAGGTAAATCAGCTGACTCTAACTGCTTAGAACCTGGGACATTATCAATTCCAATTATCGGCAGTTTTTCTTCATTACAGTACTTTGCAAAATCTTGAATAGTTGGATGGTGCATGACAGTTAAGTAACGATCGGTAACCATTGCACCACGTTTGTTCCAGTCTCGC
This sequence comes from Actinobacteria bacterium BACL15 MAG-120619-bin91, assembly GCA_001438925.1. Classification (GTDB taxonomy): domain Bacteria; phylum Actinomycetota; class Actinomycetes; order Nanopelagicales; family Nanopelagicaceae; genus Planktophila. The sequence continues at coordinate 2,564 of LIAM01000126.1, forward strand.
TTTCCAACGATATGGACGGCTGAGACATTAAAAGCATTTGCGGTTCTAACAATTGATCCAATATTGAGATCGTGCTGCCAGTTTTCAATCGCAATCTGTAGCTTATGACGCTTGGTATTTAAATCTGCAACGATCGCTTCTACCGTCCAATAACGATAGTGATCCAAGACATTTCTGCGATCACCATTCAGTAATAATTCGGGATCAAACTGTTCACCTGCTGGCCAGGGCTTTTCATGTGGCCCAACCCCAACAACAGGGAAAAATTCACCTGGGCCAATACTGGCGGGGGTTGTTGGAGAAGACATGTATGCACTCTAAACTGAACACATGTCAGCTATCAACATGGTCGCGTATGTAATCCATCTTCTATCTGTTCTAGGCATTTTGGCTCTGCTACTGCTTCAGTGGAAGAAAT
>LIAM01000127.1 GCA_001438925.1 Actinobacteria bacterium BACL15 MAG-120619-bin91
TGCCTACTGTAAAGGTGGCGGTTAAGAGCGGTTGGGTCGTGCTAGTTTAAAAGTTGCACCAATTAGTAAGGCCTTTCTAAACTTTCTCTCAGGTTAAAGTGAAAACTTACCTTTAACACTGAGAGAGGTACACATGAAGAGAACATCTACAAAGGTCATTGCTGGATTCCTATTAGGAGCAACATTAGCTGGTGGCGTCGCAACAGCTGCTACATCTGAGCCGCTTGGCGTGAAGGTATGTGTTGATAAGAGGACGCAGGGGATTTTCTTAGCAGGATCAAAAGGCTGTTCATCCTCACGCACCCCATTGACATTAGGCGCACCAACAATAGATGTGAAAAGCATCGCATCCCTTGTGACTCCATCAGTGGTCTCAATCAAAGTTGTTGCAGCGACAGGAAGTGGTAGTGGCAGTGGTTGGGTTTACAAATCAGATAAAACAACTTCACTGATCGTCACAAATAACCATGTAATTGAAGCAGCCGCAGTCAGTGGCACCATTACCGCCGAACTTGTAAGTGGAGATGTAGTTCCTGCCCAGATTGTTGGACGAGATGTTGCATATGACTTAGCGGTTATTAAGATCAACCGTGGCAATCTTCCAACTGTGACACTTGGAGACTCTTCAAAGATTAGTGTTGGAGAATCAGTTGTTGCGATTGGCTCACCGCTGGGGCTAGCAAGTACAGTCACCAGCGGAATTATCTCGGCCTTAAATCGTCCGGTAACTACTGGAACATTTGGGTCAGAATCCTTTGTAAACGCCATCCAAACCGATGCAGCTATTAACCCTGGTAACTCAGGAGGTGCGCTACTAGATTCTCGAGGTCGAATCATTGGTGTTAACTCAGCAATCGCAACCCTTTCATCAGGGGGAGTCAGCGGCAGCATTGGATTGGGCTTTTCGATTCCGATCAATGAGGCCAAGCGGGTTATCGATGAGTTGATTGCAACAGGCACATCAACTCGACCAGTGCTGGGAGTCTTCTTTGACACCACATACACAGGAACTGGGGCAAAAATCGGCCGCTTAAGTCCAAATGAAGGTGCGGAGAAGGCGGGAATTCCTGCAGGCTCTGTCATCACAGCTATTGATGGAGTAAAGATTGCCGATCAAGTGGGTGCAATTGTGAAGATTCGTTCATACGCACCTGGTGCCACCGTCACCGTGACAGTGGAGCTACCGACCGGTGGATCAAAGAGTTTCAAGGTCACCTTGGGAAGTGCACCTTCAAATTAACCGCACCAACTAATTAATGTAACGTGGCTGAAATAGTGTCAGGGTATTGTTCATACATGGCACTATTTCAGCTCAACGTAGCGATTCCAGATCGTCCAGGCTCGCTTGGATTATTAGCCTCTGCAATTGGCGCTGCAGGTGGGGATATTCGCGCGCTTGCTGTTGTGAAATCTGAGGATGGTCGCGGCTATGACGAGATTACCGTTGCGGTGCCAGGAAGTGATCCAACCGATCTGCTCAATGTATTAGGTGCGATTGGTGGAGTAGAGGTTATCTCAATTAATCCGTTGTAATTAGCGACGCGAAATAATTTCTGCACCTTGACTTGGTAGCGATGTAAAAAAGCGGGGAGCTTTAAAGCCCCGGTCTGAGAATGCTTTTTCAATCATTTTAATTGTTTCAGTGGTTTTAACAGCTTGAATTAATGCGATCGCACTTCCACCAAAACCACCACCCACCATACGAGAACCCAAAGCACCAGCAGATAGCGCCGCATCAACTGCGGTATCTAACTCAGGACAAGAAACCGCATAATCATCTCGCAATGAAGCATGGGATTGATTGAGTAATTGACCAACCCTTACAAAATCTGAGCTAGTTAATGCATCCACACAATCAAGAACCCGCTTCATTTCGGTGACGGCATGGCGGGCACGCAAATACTCTGTATCGGTAAGCAAGGAACGAGAGGCCTCGAGCTGCTCCATGCTTAACTCTCGTAAAGATGCAATTGCAAGTTTTGCCACTACAGCTTCACATGATGCCCGACGCTCGGCATACCCACCATCGGTTAAAGCATGATGGGCCTGTGTATCGATAATCAAAAGCTCTAATCCGCTAGCTGCAACATCAAAGGGAATGTTTTTTGTATTTAAATCCCGACAATCTAAGAGCAGCGCTGATCCCTGTGTTGCCATTAATGAGACTGATTGATCCATGATTCCGCATGGGACTCCCACATATTGATTCTCAGCTTTTTGAGTAAGACGTGCTAACTCTTCGAGAGTAAAACCCAGACCAAAGAGATGGTTCATTGCCGTTGCTACCGAGCACTCAAGGGCTGCAGATGATGATAGGCCTGCACCAAGAGGAACATGGCCATCAATTAATAGATCTACCCCTGTTTTAACACCCATGGACCACACAACACCAAGTGCGTATCGCTCCCATTCCCCTTTTAAACCAGGTTTTACTCTGTTGATATCTACTGTGACAACCTTGTTTCTACGCTGCATAGATGCGATTCGGATTGTTGAATCATCACGCTTTCTAGCTGCAACTAGGGTTCGATCTTTAATTGCAAAGGGAAGGACAAATCCATCGCTGTAATCAATGTGCTCACCGATCAGATTTACTCGACCAGGAGCGGCGGCAACTAGATCTGGCTCTTTTCCAAAGATTTCTAAAAATTTTTTCTCAATCACACTCATAATTACGCCATTGAATAAAGGGTGTCGGCAACCATTGTGTCCATATTGCGGGTTGGAGACCAACCAAGCATCCTCTTGGCCTTTGAAATATCTGCAATCAAAACCGCTGGATCTCCTGCACGTCGAGCAGAGTCAACAAAGGCGATCGGATGCCCAATCGCATCACTTGCTGCCTTTACTACCTGACGGACTGAATACCCTGATCCACTTCCTAAGTTATAGATCTCATGACCCGATGCACCTAATGAGTTAAGCGCTCTAATGTGAGCATCGATGAGATCCACAACATGTACATAGTCACGAA
>LIAM01000128.1 GCA_001438925.1 Actinobacteria bacterium BACL15 MAG-120619-bin91
GCGAAAACCCCTGCATAGCCAATGATGCTTTGCTGCTCATCTACCGCGACCACAAAGTGACGGGTAGGGGCAGAAAACTCTTCCTTGTATTGGGATGCAGACCAGGGCGAGTATGGGAACAACTCTTTATCCAAAGATACAAAAACTGGAAGATCAAAAGCATTTGCTTGGCGATAAGTGATCATGGCCTGTCCGCCGTTGCTACAGCATCTGGTCTGCGCAAATAAATTGGTTCGGTTATGTTGCCAGGCAAATTTGCTAAGGCGACCATGTCAGGAAAGAGATCTGCATGAATCGTTGCACCGAAAACATCTGCAGGAAAGTTAACGGCAGCTTCTCCAACCCGAACTCCACCTACATACCGTGCCCAGTAAACCTCTTTACGGCGTGCATCAACGGTGATGATGAAATCACTTTCATGAACCTGCGCGGCAATTGCATCTAGTGAGCAAACTCCACGAACTGGAATCTCACTGGCCAAGGCAAAACTTTGTGCAAATGCGATTCCTACTCGTAGGCCAGTAAAAGGACCTGGACCCATTCCAACTACAACTTCATCAATATCACTAATTGCTAGTGCTTCTTGAACGAGTGCAGGTAGTGATGGTCCGTGCGCTGTCGCACCATCTCGAAAACCACTAAACAAAACCGAGTCTGCCTCAATGATTGCAACTGATGTGCGAGAAGTCGAAGTATCAATTGCCAGTATTTTGCTCATAGTGCAAACCCTGCCCAGCGGGATCCAATTGGTGTGATCTGCACTTTCCTAATGTAATCAGTGCGATCTATGGTGATCTCAAGTCGATCCTCACTTAAGCGAGCAGATTCGGCCCCACCCCATTCAATCAAAGTAATGGACTCTGCAATGTCTAGATCTAGATCATCAAGATAAAGATTGGGATTTTCCGAATCAACTAATCGATAGGTATCAACATGAATAAATGGCACAGCTGCTTTGTGGACTCGTGAAATAACAAAGGTGGGAGAAGTGATTCCAGTAATTCCTAGCCCTGCACCAACGCCTTGGGCTAGAACAGTTTTGCCAGCGCCTAGTGGGCCGTTCACAAGGACTAGATCACCAGCACGCAAATGGGCTGAAAGCTTTTCCCCTAACTGATGCATTTCCGCAGCAGTAGCAATAGAGATCATTGCTCAAGGATAAAGTAAAAGCAGGGCCAGGAATACCTGGCCCTGCTTTTTACTACCTTCGATGTATTACTTGTCCATGTAGTACTTTTGCAACGCTGGGAAGCGCTGTGGGCCAATGACACCCGACATCACCTTGCGTGCAATTGTGCGCGTTGCTCCATCATAAGAAACAGAGCCCTTTGCAATTCCTTTCGCCGTCAAATTAATCAAGGCAAGGTGCTGCGCAGCTGAATAGTTACAGTGCGCATTTGAATTTGGATCATTTGGAAGTAATGCAATCGGTGATCCCGCTGCAGTGAACTTTGAGTAGCTGTCTGCACCGGTCTTCCAAATAACAATCAACTTTTTACTTGGAGCCTTATATGAACCTCCGAGTAACTTCATGGCCGCAGCCTTTTCAGCCGCGTATTGCTCATCATAGCGATCAATTAACCACTGAGTGTTGCCTGCAGGAGAGATTACATCTGTTTCTCCAGCCAAAACCACTGTTGGGACTGAAATTTTTCCAGTGTGTGTTGACAACGCACGCAATTTAGCTAGCGCTGCAGGATTACCAACTAAGCGAGGAGCTGCTGGGTTCATTGGATTCAAGTATGACAAGAGTCCATTTAGAGCGGTGTTACCAGATAGCGCAGCATTGAATGTAACTGCCTCATCTGCAACACGTGCTGCGTAGTCAGTTTTCGAGTTGTCATAAAAAGCTCCACCGGTTTGTAGTTCAAGATCATGGGTTGCCAAGATTGCAAGTGCTGCACCTTGTGCTCCATTTTCAAGAATTGCCATCGCTGGTGCAATTGCTAGAGGCCAAGACAACTTCAATGGACCCTCAGGTCCAGTTGTTGAGTCGAAACTTGTGCTCTTTGTAGGGATACCAGCCATGAGGCCAACAAGAAGTAGCGCACTTCGCGGTGGAATCGCCTTCATCGAATCTGGGACTTTAGAAGTATCCGGCCAAGCATTTGTAGAAATTGATGCCTGTAGTTTTCCAATTACTGTAAACATTTTAACTAGGTCAGTAATCGCTTCGCCAACACCTGCTGCACCTGCTGAATAGTTACCACCCTTGATTGTTGGATCAAAGAAAGTCTTTAGTCCCCAAAGGAAATCAAGTGCCATATCTAGCTCGGCCTCAACTGTGCCAAGTACTGGACATGCCATTGCAACACCATCAACGAGTGTTGGATATTTTTCAGCTAGTGATTGCGTAATAAACGCGCCGCCTGAACGACCCCAAGCAATTACTTTGCTTACCTTAGGAAATTGCTTCTTAAAGACTCCAACAAGTTCGACGTTTGTTTTTACTGCTGAGTCAATATTCCACCCTTGACGGGCAAATCCGGAACCCATAATTGCATAACCAGCTTTTACTAATGCAGCATTACTTGCCGCATCAGGACCTGCATACGCAGAGTTATCAACCTTGGTGCCGCCTACAACTGGTACTCCGGCTGGGATATCAATGATGAATCCATATCCATGGGAGTAAAGCAAGGCGGTTCCATTCCAATCAGATGGAACTTGCATTGTGTAAAGAGCGCCATCAGATGTTGTTCCTGAACATGTTTGTACAGGTGTTTTTCCATCACATGTTGGTCCTGTAGCTGCTGCATTAGCAGGAGCCGCAACAACAACTGTTGCAACTAGTGCGCCTGAAGCCAGGATTGCTAATACACGAGACTTTAATGTAGAGATTTTCATTAGTTGGGTAATCCCTTCGCTGGCATTGCAGGACGCTTGTATGTTGATTTAACAACTGGACCAGATCCTGAATCGGTTGTGTATGTGACATACGTTCCACCGATTGGA
>LIAM01000129.1 GCA_001438925.1 Actinobacteria bacterium BACL15 MAG-120619-bin91
GCAAGGATTGCTCCCAAGTTATCTGACGGATGTCCCCATTCAGCGGCTAACCAGGTGTCATTGAAATCTAACCAGCGGACCATCGCGCCAATGTTGAATGCGCCTTGCACTGGATCTACAACATGTTTGGTTCCTGGAACCTTTACACCGTTAGCCACGGTTAATCCGGGAACAACAGGGCCCAACAACTTGGTGCAGGCTTCATATTCAAGGGCTTCAAGGCCGCATCCAAGTGTGTCCAGAAAGCAGTTCCATGCAGTCTCGTAAGCAACCGGAGATTTAACTTCGTACATCAAGGCGTAATCGACGATATCGATAATCGCTTGATCGTATGGCTGGTTCCCTTGAGAAAGATGGGACGACATTAATTAACGCTTATCGATAGGTACAAAGGCAAGATCTTCAGGACCAACATAGGTAGCTGTTGGGCGGATGATCTTGCCATCGTTGCGCTGCTCAATCACATGAGCTGTCCAACCTGAAATACGTGCCATCACAAAGAGTGGAGTGAAGTAATTAACTGGAATCTTCATCGCATCATAAGCAACTGCTGAGAACCAGTCGACGTTAGGGAACATCTTCTTGACCTCCCACATCACCGATTCAATACGCTCGGCGATGTTGTACAGATTTTCCTTGCCAGCCTCTTCTGCAAGCTCCTTTGTCAAAACCTTGACGATCTCATTACGAGGATCTGAAACTGTATAAACAGGGTGACCAAAACCAATCACTACTTCCTTAGCATCGACACGCTTTCGAATATCAGCTTCTGCTTGATCTGGTGTTGAGTAACGAAGTTGAATCTCAAGTGCAACCTCATTTGCACCACCATGCTTAGGACCGCTGAGCGCTCCGATAGAGCCGGTAACACATGAGTAAATATCTGCACCGGTTCCTGCAATTACGCGACCAGTAAATGTTGAAGCGTTGAACTCGTGCTCTGCATACAAAACAAGTGAGGCATGCATCGCCTTTTCCCACAATGCACTTGGCTTTTGCCCATGTAGCAGATGTAAAAAGTGCGCACCGATTGAATCATCATCTGTTTCAACCTCAATACGCTTTCCGCTATTAGCAAAGTGGTGCCAGTAACCAAGAAGTGAGCCTGTCTTTGCCAGCATTGAGTCTGCGATATCTCGCGCCTCTGCCTCTGTGTGCTCTGTTGACTCTGGAGTAATCGCACCCAAGGCTGAAAATCCTGTACGCAAAACATCCATCGCATGAGCTGTTGCTGGAAGTTGTTCCAGGACTGTCTTTACCTGAGGTGAGAGCCCGCGTAGACCTTTGAGCTTTTTCTTGTAACCATCTAGCTGAGATTGAGTAGGAAGTGCACCATGGACCAAAAGGTATGCAACCTCTTCAAATTGGCAGTTAGCTGCTAAATCTTTGATTGAGTATCCGCGGTAGTGAAGATCTGCTCCACCAACTGCGCTCAGCGCTGTACTTCCCGCCGGAACTCCAGAGAGTGCAACTGACTTTTTTACTTTGATTTCTGTCATGGTCCCTACCCGTTGTCTTTACCTAGTGTTTGGTCAAGTGCTTTTTCATATTCATAGTAATTAATAGCTTCATATAACTCTTCACGTGTCTGCATCGTGTCGATCACACCAGCCTGTGTGCCCTCACGACGAATCGCAGTGTAGACATTTTCAGCCGCCTTGTTCATCGCTCGGAAGGCTGAGAGCGGGTTGAGGATCATTCTGACCCCATTGGCCGCTAGCTCCTGGCGAGTAAACAGTGGAGTCTTTCCAAACTCGGTGATGTTGGCCAGGATCGGAATGGAAACGCTCGATGAAATTGTGGCAAAATCCTGAAGGCTTTCTACCGCTTCAGGGAAGATCAAATCTGCACCAGCTTCAATATATGCGTGGATACGATCTAGCGCTGAATCAATACCCTCGTTAGCGATTGCATCGGTACGGGCCATGATTGAAAAATTATCATCGGTGCGAGCGTCAACCGCTGCCTTGATGCGATCAACCATTTCGCTCTTTGAAACAATCTCTTTGTTAGGGCGATGACCGCAACGCTTTGCGCCTGCTTGATCTTCGATGTGCATCGCTGCAGCACCGGCCTTGATTAAATCCTTAACAGTGCGGCCAATGTTAAAAGCCGATGGTCCAAAACCAGTGTCAGCATCTACCAACAAAGGTGTATCGCAGATATTGGTGATACGACGAACATCAATTAAGACATCCTCAAGGGTTGTGATTCCTAAATCTGGAATACCCAAGGATCCTGCCGCAACCCCACCACCAGAAAGATATATCGCACGAAATCCTGCGCGCTTGGCTAAGAGAGCATGGTTAGCGTTAATGGTTCCAATAATCTGAAGTGGGGATTCTTCAGCTAAGGCCTTTTTAAAGGCCGCACCTGCGCTGGTTACGCTCACAGGTTGAGTCTATCTAGGGGGTCTTTAAACGCAAAAGTTCGATGGCAGCGATCGCGCTGTCGTAACCCTTGTCCTCTTTGCTGCCGGCGACACCAGAACGAGCAATAGCTTGATCGAGGTCGTTGCACATTAAAACCCCATACCCGATGGGCTTTCCGTACTTTAGAGAGACATCGATGACACCTTGAGTTACACCTTGGCAGACGTAGTCAAAGTGAGGTGTCTCACCTTTCAAAACAAGGCCGACAGCAACAACTGCATCAAAGCCTGCTTCAAATGCATATTGAGCAGCAAGTGGAATTTCAAAGGAACCCGGAACAAATTGCACTTCGACCTGCTTCACCTGTGCGGCCGCAAGTGCGCGCTGTGCACCAGCAATTAAGTCATTACAAATATCTAGGTGCCACGATGAAGAAATGATCGCAACCTTGGCGTTAGGAAGCGGCTTAATACCGATTGCTGGTGCATGTCCTGCCATTTACTTGCCTCCTCGTAAGTGACCAAGTTTTTCTTCCTTGGTAGC
>LIAM01000130.1 GCA_001438925.1 Actinobacteria bacterium BACL15 MAG-120619-bin91
GAGGGTATGGCACCGAAGGTACAGGCGGCCCTTGATGCGCTTTCATATGGAGCGCAAGCGGTGCGAATTATTGATGGCACAGATCCCGATAGCTTTGCATCAGCATTAGCTGGTACTGGCGGAACCGTGGTGGTTGCATGACAAACAAGACAATGATCAACCGTTGGAAGAGTTCGGTCCAGAATAATTATGGAACACCTTCTATCGCCTTAGTTAAAGGCAAAGGATTAGTTGTAACCGACGCTGATGGAAAACAGTATTTGGATTTTCTCGGTGGAATTGCAACCAACATTTTGGGTCATGCTCACTCTGCAATTATCAAAGCGGTAACGAAGCAGGTATCAACTCTGAGCCATGTCAGTAATTTCTATGTGCATCCACAAGCCGTTGAACTAGCGGAAGAACTCGCAGCAATGACTAGTGACAAGAGTGCGAAGGTGTTCTTCTGTCAGTCAGGTGCTGAAGCAAATGAAGCGGCGCTAAAACTCTCTCGCCGCACCGGAAAGGTTCGAATTGTTGCTGCACAAGGTGCCTTTCATGGTCGCACAATGGGTGCTTTATCTATGACTGGGCAACCTGCAAAACGTGAGCCCTTTTTGCCTCTGGTTAAGGGCGTAAAGCATGTTCCCTTTGGCGACATAGAAGCGATGCGTAAGGCGATTACAAAGAAAACCGCGATGGTAATCCTTGAACCGATTATGGGTGAGGCAGGTGTCATTGTTCCGCCTGCAGATTATCTACGTGAGGTCCGGGCGTTATGTGACGCAAAGGGCGCACTCCTTGTTATTGACGCGGTTCAAACCGGAATGGGTCGCACTGGAGATTGGTTTGGATACGAATACTCCGGTATCACTCCAGATGTCATCACTCTGGCTAAAGGTTTAGGTGGTGGTTTACCTCTAGGCGCAATGATCGCATTAGGGAAAGCGGCTGATCTTTTTCAACCAGGAGATCACGGTTCGACCTTTGGCGGCAATCCTGTAACAACAGCGGCAGGTTTAGCTGCGATTAAATTCATGGAATCACAAAAGATTTTGAAGAAAGTGGAAAAGCAAGGTGTGTATCTGATGACCGAGCTCGCGGTGATACCAGGAGTAGCTGAGGTTCGAGGAGCAGGCTTGTTATTGGGAATAGAGCTTGAAACCAAGAAAGCTTCCGATGTTGCCCTTGCTCTACAGAATGAAGGTGTTCTTGTGAACGCTGCAAATCCCACAACTATTCGTATAGCTCCAGCATTGATAGTTACGGATGCGCAGCTCAAGAAATTTGTCAGTATTTTTAAGAAGGTGATGAGTGATGGTAAGTAATGCGCAATCTGTATCGGCTCGTAGAGCAAAGGCTATTTCCTTAATCCAAGCAGGTTTAGTGCACTCACAATCAGATTTGGTCACATTGTTAAAGAAGGCTGGTTACAAGGTGACGCAGGCAACGGCAAGCCGAGATCTTGAAGAGATCGGAGCGGTACGTGCCCGTAACAAAAATGGTGAAAGTACTTATCAAATTCGTGAAAGTTCAGATGATGCAATTGTTCGCAGTACTCCTGTACCTTCAAAGTTGATCCTCTCAGTTGATCACAGCGCTAATTTGGCGGTCATTCACACTCCACCCGGAGCGGCTCAATTTTTGGCTAGCTCACTAGATCATGCAGGCCTCACCGGTGTTATTGGAACTATCGCTGGGGACGACACGATTATTTTGGTATCCAAGAAAGCGACCGGTGGAGCACATTTAGCGAAAGAATTGCTTGCTTACGTGCAAGGCGAAGGAAAGAGGAAGTAATGGCTTTATGGGGCGGACGTTTCGCGCAAGAACCTACAGACTCTGTCTTTGCCCTGTCCAGAAGTGTTCACTTTGATTGGCGCTTAGCCCCTTACGACCTTCGCTCATCGCTGGCCCATTTAGCCATCCTTAAAAAGAGTGGATTGATTGCATCCAAGGAAGCAGATGCGATCCAGGCTGCGCTCAAGGAGCTTTCCGCACAAGTAGCTGATGGTTCATTTGCACCCATTAATAATGATGAGGATGTTCATAGCGCACTTGAACGCGGTTTAACGGAGAAGTTAGGTTTAGTTGGAGGAGCTTTACGTGCTGGACGATCTCGTAATGATCAGGTCACTACAGATTTGCGCCTTTTCTCGATCGATCACATGCTGGAGATCGCAGCACTTATTACCAATCTACAAAGTGCAATCCTTGAAAAAGCAGTCGAGTATGTGAGTGATCCAGCCCCTGGTTTTACTCATATCCAACATGCACAACCCGTGTCTTTTGGCCACGAGTTAGCAAAACATGCTCACGCATTTGCTCGCGACCTGGATCGAATAAATGATTGGCTAGCACGAACCTCTGTCAGTTCATTAGGGGCTGGCGCACTAGCTGGCTCATCACTTCCACTGGATCCAGCATTTACCGCGAAGAATCTTGGCTTTGCTTCAACCTTTGCCAACAGTATTGATGCAGTAAGCGATCGCGATTACGTTGCGGAAGCGCTCTTTATCTGCGCGATGATCGGAAATCACCTGTCTCGGATCGGTGAAGAGTGGACTTTGTGGTCATCACAAGAGTTTGCATGGGCCAAGATCGCAGATGCGTACTCGACGGGATCATCAATTATGCCGCAGAAGAAAAATCCAGATATGGCAGAGCTGGCGCGTGGAAAATCTGGACGACTTGTTGGAAATCTCATGAGCGTTTTAACAATGCTTAAGGGCCTTCCCTTTGCATACAACCGCGATCTGCAAGAGGATAAAGAGCCCCTGTTTGACAGCATCGACACACTGCTCTTGGTTTTACCCGCGGTTACCGGAATGGTCGCCACAACTGATTTCGATCGCCAAAAGATGGCGTTGGCAGCACCGACAGGATTTTCACTTGCCACTGAAATTGCCGATTACCTTGCC
>LIAM01000131.1 GCA_001438925.1 Actinobacteria bacterium BACL15 MAG-120619-bin91
ATGGAATGATCAAAAAGAGCGAGTATCGTCGTTTCATCATCGATACCAGCGAAGGATTTGATGACACCCGTGCGATGCACCAGGTAATTACCCGCCGTCTAAAACGTTTGCTCGATGATCGTAAAGAGAATGAGGCAGAGGTCGCAGAGCTTGGTGGTAAGCCAAGTAAGTTTGCATACCCTCCGCAACTCATAGTTGTTGATGGAGGTCAACCGCAGGTAAATGCCGCTCAACGTGCATTGGATGAGCTAGGAATTACCGATATCGCTTTATGCGGTTTAGCCAAACGTTTGGAGGAGGTGTGGGTTCCGGGCTCTAAGGATCCATTGATCCTGCCTCGAAGTAGTGAAGGCTTGTATCTCTTGCAACGCATAAGAGATGAGGCGCATCGCTTTGCAATTACCTTCCATCGATCACGCCGATCAAAGGTCATGTTGGAATCGATTTTGGATCAGATCCCTCAACTAGGTGCTGCACGCAGAGCATCACTGCTGGAGCGATTTGGCTCAGTTGCTGCAATTAGAAAGGCATCCCTCGATGAGATAGCGGCTACTCCCGGAATCGGCTCAAAGATCGCCTCAATCATCGAGTCCCATCTATCTGAGATCAGCACACAAAAGGTAGATGCTCAAACCGGTGAAATCAGCGATAATTAACTCATGAGCCAAGAGACCCTGATCCTTACAGGCATGTCAGGTGCTGGCCGATCTACTGTTGCTCACGCCCTTGAGGATTTGGGTTGGTATGTTGTAGATAACTTACCTCCAGCGCTTCTTCCCGCTTTAGTAAATAAAGGAACAGGACCACAAGGTAAAGAATTAGCAGTTGTTGTAGATGTTCGTGGAGGCGAATTCTTTGATGAACTCACTCATGCCTTAGATGAGTTAAAAAAAAGCATCTCTGCCTACCGCCTAGTTTTTCTCGATGCGACGGATCAAGCTTTAGTTCAGCGCTTTGAGTCCACCCGTCGGCCCCATCCATTGCAAGGCAAGGATCGAATCGTTGATGGAATCGCACGAGAGCGTGAGAAGTTAGAAGAGATTCGCTCTCAATCAGATGTGGCTATCGACACATCCAATCTCAATGTGCATCAATTGGAAAAGCGGATCGGTGAGATTTTTGGAGCAGGAAAACTTCAGGGAATTCGAATTAATGTCCTTTCATTTGGTTACAAGTATGGAATCCCGGTTGACTCTGATCTGGTTCTGGATTGCCGATTTATTCCAAATCCGCATTGGGATCCTGAGCTTCGTCCATTAACTGGTTTGACGCCCCAAGTAAGTGCTCGAGTTTTGAGCAGCGCAGGTGTCAGTGATTTTGTTCGGGATTATGTTCACTTGGTGCATTCAATGATCGAGGGGTACATGCATGAGGGTAAGAAGTATGTAACTATCGCAGTTGGTTGTACAGGCGGAAAGCACAGGAGTGTTGCAATCACGCAAGAGATAGCGCGACAACTCAATGAGATGGGCTCCGAAATCTCTGCACATCCAACTCACCGTGATGTAGGTCGTGAGTAGTTTTGTCTAAGGTTGTTGCACTTGGTGGTGGGCATGGATTGGCTGCGACCTTAACCGCATTACGTCAGCTCACCCATCAGCTCACAGCCATTGTTACCGTGGCTGATAATGGTGGCTCAAGTGGGCGTTTACGTGAAGAGTTTCCAATCTTTCCTCCAGGTGATTTACGAATGGCGCTGGCTGCACTGTGTGCTGATGATGAGTGGGGTCGCACCTGGGCTGAAATAATGCAACATCGCTTCGTCAGCGATGGAGAGCTCAACGGTCATGCAATGGGAAATCTCTTACTTGCATCAATGTGGAACGCTGGCGATGATCCAGTTGTAGCACTTGATCGAGTAGGCCAGCTGCTGAAAGTTATTGGCCGTGTACTTCCTATGGCATCTGTCGCATTAGATATTGAAGGAACATTTCATACTTCAACGGGCAGAATTGTTGTACGTGGCCAAAAAGAGGTTGCAACTGCAAAGGGTCACATTGAATCATTACGTATTATTCCTGAAGATCCACCAGCCAGGATTGAAGCGCTAGCGGCTATCGTCGAAGCTGAATGGGTCACGATGGGTCCAGGTTCATGGTTTTCAAGTGTTATTCCACACCTTTTAGTTCCCTCACAATTGGATGCTTTGCGAAGTACAAAGGCTCGAAAGATTTTGATTCTCAACTTAGATGCCTCTTCTCATTCACAAGGAGAAGAGTTCGCGGGCTCCACGCCAGAAGAGCATCTTGAATTTTTCCATCGATACGCCCCAGGAGTAAAGGTTGATTACTGCCTCGTGGACCAATCAGTTGTCAAGGATGAACAGGCGTTAGAGCTAGCAGCATCAACCTTGGGTGGAGAGATTGTGGTGGCAGACATTCGAAAAGCCCCCGGAAGCATTCATCACGATGCCCAAAAATTAGCTCTCCATTTGGGCCACATTCTCGCTCGGTAAATGGTTGGATTACCCCATGGCAATGACAGCATCAGTTAAAGATGAACTATCTAGGTTAGCAATCACCAAACCATGTTGTCGCAAAGCCGAAGTCTCATCACTTCTTCGCTTCGCCGGTGGTCTACACATCGCCGCAGGCAAGATCGTTATTGAGGTAGAGCTTGATACCTCCCAAAGTGCGCGCCGGCTTCGAAAAGATATCGCTGATATTTATGGACATGATTCAGATCTAGCGGTTCTCTCATCAAGTGGATTGCGTAAGGGCTCTCGTTATGTTGTTCGTGTCATTAATGAGGGTGATGCACTTGCGCGACAGACAGGTTTAGTTGATTCCAATGGTCGACCAGTACGTGG
>LIAM01000132.1 GCA_001438925.1 Actinobacteria bacterium BACL15 MAG-120619-bin91
GCTCGCGTTGCCGCCCTGGCCGCACACCCCAACCGCCTTCTTGCCGCGGTCCAAATTGGTGTAACCGTCAGCGGTTTTCTCTCCGCGGCTTTAGGAGCAGACCAGTTGGGTGATTATGTGATCCCTTGGCTGGAATCCCTTGGGATCTCAAATGGCTGGAGCACCACGATATCGCTGGTCGGCGTGACCCTGGTTATTGCCTACTTCTCCTTGGTCTTTGGTGAGTTAGTTCCAAAGCGATTAGCCCTTTTTAAGGCTGAAGAGATCGCCATGATAACCGCCGGAATGATCAATGTAGTGGCAAATATCTTCCGCCCAATTATTTGGTTGCTATCAAAATCAACAGATTTTGTCTTACGTACCATCGGCATAGACCCAAAGTTACAGCGTAGTCAAATGTCGGAAGAGGAGCTGCTCGATCTTGTAACAGGTCACGCTGCGCTGAGCGAAGAAGAGCGCGATATTGTTGAAGAGGTTTTTAACGCTTCAGAACGACAGGTCCACGAGGTTATGGTTCCCCGAACCGAAGTTGATTTTATGGATGCATCATTGACAGTCAGCAAGGCTATCGAGCTAGCTGTTTATAAAGCCCACTCACGTTATCCAGTAGTACGTGGCTCATCTGATGAGGTTGTCGGCTTTATCCATGTTCGTGACCTCTTAGACACATCGGTTGCGACAAAGGGAACAAAGATCATCGAACTGGCTCGAAACATTATGTATCTGCCTGGCACTAAGGGCATCTTGCCCGCACTGTCTGAGATGCGTCTTCAAGGTCAACACCTTGCAATCGTTCTCGATGAGTATGGTGGAACAGATGGAATCGTGACCCTGGAAGATCTAGTAGAGGTGCTTATTGGCGATATTCGTGATGAATATGATGTGCATGAAGAAGAGGTATTTCTGGAGGCCCGTACCGGAGACTTTGAGGTAGATGGCTTAATCTCAATCGATGACTTGGTCGAAGAGACAAAGCTAAATATCCCTGAAGGTCCATATGAGACCGCTAGTGGTTTTGTGATGCACTTCTTGGGACGTATTCCGCAGGTAAATGATGTTGTTACGGTGGACGACATACGAATCACTGTTTTGTCCATGGAAGGCAAGCGCGCGGGGCAGCTATTGATCTCGCAAACACCTTCGGTGTGAAAGAATTACACCCATGACACAGAAGCGGGTTCTTTCAGGCATTCAGCCAACAAGTGACTCCTTCCACTTAGGTAATTACTTAGGTGCACTCAAGCAGTGGGTCGAGCTTCAAGATGGCAATGATGCCTTTTACTGCATCGTTGATCTGCATGCATTAACTGGCGAGATCGAACCTGCACTTTTTCGAAAGCGCACTCTGGCTTCAGCTGCACAATTGATCGCTCTTGGAATTTCTCCTGAGAGATCAACGTTATTTGTTCAGTCACATGTTGCAGAACATAATCAATTGGGTTGGATCATGGAGTGCCTTGCAGGCTTTGGCGAGGCAAGTCGTATGACGCAGTTCAAAGACAAATCTGCAAAGGGTGGAGCAGATAGCGCTCGTGTTGGTCTATTTACTTATCCGATGTTGCAAGCCGCCGATATTCTCTTGTACCAAGCACATTACGTTCCGGTGGGCGAAGATCAACGACAGCACATTGAATTAACCCGCGATCTCGCGACACGTTTTAACACTCGATTTGGCCAAACCTTTAGGTTGCCTGAAGGCCATATTTTAAAGGCTGGTGCAAAGATTTACGATCTTCAAGATCCAACATCAAAGATGAGTAAATCCTCTGGATCTGTGGCAGGAGTTCTAGAAATCATGGATACACCAGAGGCAAATACAAAGAAGATTAAGAGCGCTGCAACCGATGCTGGCCGAGAAGTTAAGTTTGATGAAAAAGAAAAGCCTGGCATTAGTAATCTGCTGACTATTCACTCAGCACTTTCTGGGCGTTCAATTTCAGAGCTCGAAAATGAGTTTGAAGGCAAGGGATATGGCGATTTCAAGGGCGCTGTGGCCGAGGTTGTAGTTGAATACCTTCGCCCTATACGCGAAAGAGCTTTAGAGCTGCTCGAAGATGAGAATCACCTGATTGAATTGCTGCATACAGGTGCAGATAAGGCACGGGTTGTGGCCAGCCAAACCCTGTCACATACCTATAAAAACCTGGGATTAGTGAAGTAATTTACCCTGCTACCTCAACTAATGGTTGAGAGTTTTCCAAAACGTTACACCCTCGACATCAAAATCCGCTCCAGCGTGTTGAGTTTACTCGTATGCAAGTAATAGGCTCGCGACTACACAAAGCTTTTGTAGCTGCCTTAAAAAGGAAGTTATTGAAGATCCCCTTGAATCCTTGGAGGAAAATTGAAGAAAGTACTTCGTCTTGTAGCAGTTGTTGCTGCAACTGTCATGGTAGCGACAACTTTTGTTGCTCCAGCAACAGCGGCAAAAAAGGTAAAAGTAGGCCTTGCTTATGACATCGGTGGACGTGGCGACAAGTCATTCAACGATTCTGCAGCAGCAGGTCTTGATCGTGCAAAGAAAAACCTTAAGGTCACGGCTCGTGAAGTAACAGTTACTACAGGCTCTGACTCAGAGCGTGAAGACAAGCTTCGCTTGCTCGCTAAGGCTGGATACAACCCAATCATCGCAGTTGGTTTCCTCTACGCAGGACCAATCAAAGCTGTTGCATCAGATTATCCAAAGGTTCAATTCGGAATCATTGATGATGCATCAGTAGATCTACTCAACGTTGCAGGTCTTGTATTTGCTGAAGAGCAGGGTTCATACCTAGCCGGCGTTGCAGCAGCAC
>LIAM01000133.1 GCA_001438925.1 Actinobacteria bacterium BACL15 MAG-120619-bin91
GGCATCTCCACCCTTTGCATAAACCGGAAGTGGGATCGACTCATCAAGTCGGGTAATGAGTACCTGTAAAGGCTTAATCATTATGGGTTCACTTCAAAGGTCGGATCAACAAAGGCCATGAGCTCTGGAGTTTTTGCAATCTGTTCTAGATACTCCTTGGGAGCGTTATTCATAAAGTGTTCCATAGGTACAACAATATAAAGAGCAGCGGCTTTGACTGCGATCTCGCCTTCTGGTGAATTCAAACGCCCTATCGCGGATGTGTACACCTTACGATTGAGCTGGCCTGTAATCTCAGCGGTGATGTGCAAGGTGGATCCAATTGGAACCGGAATCATAAAATCAGTTTCTAAACGACCTGTCACAGCAGGTGCACGTAACAACCACATGAGCTTTCCTAAAGCCTCATCAAAGGCAAGTGACAATAAACCGCCATGTGCAAGACCAGGTGCTCCTTGGTGATTTTCATTGACTGTAAATTGAGCAGAAATATCTAAACCAGTTCCAGCATAAGCAACTAGATGTAATCCAGTTGGATGAAGATCTCCGCAACCAAAGCAATGCCCAAAGTGTGATGGGATCTTGCTGCCAGCAGCTGGTGCCAAAGGATGACGTTCTGGAAGTGGTGCTCCTTCAGGAGCGTTCGTACTTGCAATACGTGCCATACCCCAACTTTACTCCCTCAATATCCGATACGGTAATCCCATGCCAGAAAAGGGTGTGAGATACAGAGAAGTGATACGTCCGCCACTTTGGCTTATCGCTTTTGTCTACTTTTTATTTCTCTCATTAGTGCTATCGATTTGGGCAGCTCTGGGAAATACCCCAGCCTTGCTAATCTTCATCGTATTAACCTGCTGGCTTGTTATTTTGTACTTTAGAACAGCTTTAATCATCGAAGTCGATGAGAAAGAGCTGCGAGTAGGTCGTGCAAAAATCCAACACAGATATATCGGAGAAGCACTTGCCTTAACTCCATCTGAATTGAAGTTGACTCGCACTCGTGATGCCGACCCATCAGCTTTTTTGGCGATTAGATTCTGGTCCAGCACCGCGGCCAAAGTTGAACTAGCCGATGATCGGGACTCAACTCCATACTGGCTCATTACCAGTAATAATCCCAATAAATTAGTTGAAGCTCTTAAAAACTAATTACACTCTTTACAAACAGCTTTAGCGCCCTCGCCCTTTGCTAATTGAGTGATGTGGTGAACCAAGAAACATCGAGAGCATGTGAACTCATCTACCTGCTTTGGAACAACACGCACAGCAAGCTCTTCGCCGGAAAGATCTGCACCTGGAAGTTCAAGGTTTTCAGCAGCTTCAGCTTCATCAACATCGATTTGACCGGATTGAGCATCAACACGCTTGGCCTTGAGTTCTTCAAGAGACTCCTCATGAAGTTCCTCATCGGTTTTTCTGGGTGTGTCGTAATCTGTTGCCATCGCTCTCACCGCCTTTTAATCACTCGCGCTTGACTCGTCAATTTGGGCTTGCGGGCGCATCATGGCGTACTTCAAGCCTCTCATGCTCTATAACACACGGCGTGTCGGGGTTATTCCCCACTCATTGCGGAGATTTTTCACTTCCCTGACTCTTTTCAATTTTTTGGGCCAATCCCCCATCAACACGGGCGTGGATTGAGGTTCCCTCTGCGATGTACTGCTCAGAAAAAATCTCGCCCCGCTCATGAATGGCATGAACTAGATCGCCCCTGTCATATGGAATAACAACATTAATCTCTACAGATGGGCGAGGTAATGAGTTTTCAATCGCGTGCAGGAGACCTTCAATTCCAAAACCTGTTCTGACTGAAAAGGCGTAACTGTTTGGTTCTTTGCGCAATATCTCCATAATCACATGAGGATCTGCAATATCAACCTTGTTGATCGCAATTATCTCAGGAATATCCTTGCCGCCAATTTCGTCAATAACCAAACGAACAGCTCTGATCTGCTCAAAGGGATCTGGGTGTGAACCATCTACAACATGCACGATCAAATCTGATTCTGAAACCTCTTCAAGTGTTGATTTGAATGCATCGATCAATTGATGCGGAAGGTGTCTGACAAAACCCACGGTATCGCTGAGGGTATAAACACGCCCATCACTAGTTTGAGTCTTACGCACAGTTGGATCCAAGGTAGCAAAGAGAGCATTTTCAACTAATACGCCCGCATCAGTTAACTTATTGAGCAATGAGGATTTGCCAGCGTTTGTGTATCCAGCAATAGCTACCGATGGAATATTGAATCGACGTCGTTCTTGGCGTTTGGTATCTCGCGATACCTTCATCTCGGCGATCTCACGACGAAGTTTGGCCATCTTGTCTCTGATACGACGGCGATCGGTTTCAATCTTTGTTTCTCCTGGACCACGTCCACCAATACCAGCACCACCTGCTGCACGACCGCCCACCTGACGTGACAGTGAATCTCCCCAACCGCGAAGACGTGGAAGTAAGTATGCGATTTGAGCCAACTCAACCTGCGCCTTTCCCTCCTTGCTCTTTGCATGCTGAGCGAAGATATCTAAAATCAAAGCGGTTCGATCAACAACCTTAACCTTCAACTTATCTTCAAGCTGGCGAAGTTGTGATGGGGATAGCTCACCATCACATACAACGGTGTCGGCTCCAGTAGACATCACGACCTGCTTAAGCTCTATAACCTTTCCTGAACCAATATATGTTGCAGGATCTGGCTTATCGCGACGTTGAATCAAACCCTCAAGAACTTCTGAACCAGCAGTTTCTGCAAGTGCTTTGAGCTC
>LIAM01000134.1 GCA_001438925.1 Actinobacteria bacterium BACL15 MAG-120619-bin91
GGCGCGTTTGGCAAGCCTTCGCTCACTCCTGGCGGTTAAGGACGCACCTATAACTGTTGTGGAATAGACTGGCATCATTATGAACACAGCTAGTGGTTTGGTGCAGATTCTTGATGATCTAGCCCTTGCCCATGCGCTAGCCGATCTTGCAGATGCAATTACATTGGATCGTTACCAAGCTCAAGATTTAGTAATTACCAACAAGCCAGATAACACACCTGTTACCGATGCCGATCGCGCAGTTGAAACAGCGATCCGCGAAGCGCTGGCAACTCATCGCACATCAGATGGTTTAGTGGGCGAAGAGTTTGGAAGCGATAAAGGAGGTTCTGGTCGCTACTGGGTTATCGATCCAATTGATGGAACAAAAAACTTTATGCGCGGTGTTCCAACCTGGGCAACCTTAATTGCACTTGTTCAAGTTGATGCAGCAGGCAATGAAGAGGTTGTCGTTGGAATCGCTAGTGCACCTGCATTAGCTCGACGTTGGGCTGCAGCTAAAGGTCATGGTGCAACCGTTCGCTTCAATGCTGGAAATGCTGAATATGAAACCGGCGATACATCTGGTGATGACTTTGCCTACTCCGATACAGACAGTAATTTTCAGACTCTCGCATTAGCACCCAATGAGAAGAAGATTTCAGTGTCGAAGGTTTCGACTCTTGCTGATGCATCGATCTCTTACTCTGATTTTGTTGGTTGGGGAGATCGCATAGAACCCTTCCAAAAGATGCTTGCAGCTGCATGGAGAACTCGTGGAATCGGAGATTTCTGGTCACACATGCTGGTTGCAGAAGGCGCGGTAGATGTTGCGATAGAACCATCACTTGCTCTTTGGGATATGGCAGCGCTGGACATTATTGTTCGGGAAGCTGGTGGAAGCTTTACAAATACCGCAGGTCAAAGTGGACCATTTGGTGGCAGCGGGGTTTCAACTAACGGAGTTCTACATAATGCGGTGATTAACGGGCTTAATCCATAAGAAGAACAATAATAAGAATTAAAGATTGGTAGTAAGAAAAGTTTTAACCGGCAAGAAGTTAAATGAGGAGAGCGACGATGAGTACACAGGCGGTAAAGACACAGGCGAGCAATACTCCCTTGGAACCAACAACACTCTCGGTTCAAGGAATGACCTGTTCCTCTTGCGTGAACTCTGTCGAGAAAGCTCTCAATAGTGTTGATGGAGTTAGCGCAACAATTAACTTTGCAACTGAAACCGCTCACATTTTGGCACCAGCAGAGATCACCGCTAAAGAGTTAATCAAGGTTGTAGAAAAGGCGGGTTATTCGGCAGCTGTATTAGCTGATGGCCAATCAGTAACTTTACATAGCAAGAAATCTGCACGAGCCTTTTTCTTCGCATTTATCTTTGCTGTTCCTGCCGTTGCTATATCAATGGTCATGAGCTGGCACCACCACATTGATATGTGGCTAGAGGATGGCTTAGATACCTTTGGTTTGCCTCAGCCTTTGTACTCCGCAACTGCATGGCTAGTAATTGCATTAAGCGCTCCAGTTGTTTTGTTGGTCGCATACCCAATTCACAAGGCAGCACTTCGAAATCTTAAGCACCCAACGATGGATAACTTAATTTCAATGGGCTCATTAGCAGCCTTTGGGTGGTCTATCTATGCAAACTCAACCGGTGCTGGAGATGTTTACACTGAGGTAGCTGCAGGAGTTATCTTCTTTGTCATTCTTGGTCGTTACCTAGAAACCCGCGCTAAGGCTAAAGCCAGCAGCGCACTTTCATCTTTGCTTGCATTAGGTAGTAAAGAGGTAACAATTGTTCGTGGGGGATTTCCACTGATTGTTCCCATTGAACAGTTGCAGATCGGTGATGAGTTTGAGGTTCGACCAGGAGATCGCATCGCAACAGATGGGATTGTGGTTAAAGGCGAAAGCGCCGTTGATAACTCAATGCTTACCGGTGAAACAAAGCCTGTAGATGTTGGTCCAGGCTCATCTGTTATTGGAGCATCGGTAAACCACAATGGTCGTTTAATTGTTCGCGCTACTCGCGTCGGCAGCGATACCGAACTTGCTCGAATTACCGCCATGGTAATTAGCGCTCAAGGAACTAAGGCTCCGATTCAACGTCTTGCAGATCGAATTAGCGCGGTATTTGTTCCTATTGTTACCGCAGGCGCGATCGCAACCTTTGCGGTTTGGTATGCAACAGGTTCAACTCTGACAATCTCAATTTCTCATGCAATTGCGGTCTTAGTAATCGCTTGTCCGTGCGCACTTGGTTTGGCTACCCCTGTCGCCCTGCTTGTTGCATCGGGTCGAGGAGCAGCTCGTGGCATTGTTTTGCGTGAACCACGAGTTCTAGAGGTCGCGCGCAAGGTAGATGTAGTTGTATTTGATAAGACAGGCACCCTTACAGAAGGCGTAATGCTTGTTCAGGATGCAACGATTTCAACAGCAGCGGGCGCGGTTCTAGGTCGTTCATTTGCAGAGATTGTGACCGCACAAAACATTGTGGCCTCTGCCCAAGCGATTGAATCGCTGAATAACCATCCAGTGGCGCAATCAATTACCCGCTACGCACTTAGCCAGAGCGCATCACAATCTTCAATTCCTAGCGCTGCTCGTCCGACCTTTGCAGTCTCTGATTTTTCAGTAACTCCAGGTTCAGGCGCTGCAGGCCGCGTCTCAATTCTTTCGCAATCTCCAGTTGTTCTTATTGGCTCACCTGCCGCGGTTGCGCACAGCTCGACAGAGTTCCATCCTGAGATTAAAGCGGCAATCGATCGCGGCC
>LIAM01000135.1 GCA_001438925.1 Actinobacteria bacterium BACL15 MAG-120619-bin91
GCCTCATCTTCAGTGAAAGCATCCATTAAAAATGTAAGGGTGCAGCGATCTACACCTGCTGCAGGCTCAATTACATAAGGAGTCCAACGTTCTCCCTTTTCCTGATCAAAGTAAGAAAGATCCTTACCGGATGCAGCAGAGTGGGCCTTGAGATCGAAATCTGTACGGTTCGCAATACCTTCAAGCTCGCCCCACTCAGTTCCGGCAAATTCAAACTTGTATTCAATATCTGCTGTGCGCTTTGAATAATGTGACAACTTTTCCTTTGGATGATCGTAAATACGCAAACGATCAGGATTAATGCCTAGATCTACATACCAAGCCAGACGTGTATCGATCCAGTATTGGTGCCATTCTTCATCGCTACCTGGAACAACGAAGAACTCCATCTCCATCTGCTCAAACTCGCGTGTGCGGAAAATAAAGTTTCCAGGTGTAATTTCATTGCGGAAAGATTTACCGATCTGGCCAATTCCAAATGGTGGCTTCTTTCGGGATGTTGTCATTACCTGATCAAAGTTGATAAAGATTCCTTGCGCTGTTTCTGGGCGCAAATATGCAAGGCCTGATTCATCTTCAACAGGTCCTAGGAAAGTCTTGAGCAAACCACTGAACTGCTTGGGAACTGTGAACTGACCTTTGTTTCCACATGCAGGGCAGTTGATTTCAGTTAATGACTCTGGCTTCTTCTTGTGCTTTGCTTCGTACGCCTCTTCAAGGTGATCTGCGCGGTAACGCTTATTACATGCGGTGCACTCAGTTAATGGATCACTAAATGTTGCAACGTGTCCCGATGCTTCCCAAACTTCCTTTGCCAAGATCACACATGAGTCAAGACCCACAACATCTTCGCGACCCATCACCATGGATTTCCACCATTGACGCTTTACATTATTCTTAAGCTCTACTCCCAGTGGGCCGTAATCCCATGAAGCACGAAGTCCGCCATAAATTTCAGATGATGGGTAAACAAAGCCACGACGCTTTGCAAGTCCTACGATATTTTCTAAACGGTCCGTTGCCACAATAACCTCATCCGGCGAATTCAAGAGCCGGAGAAAAATGGGCTTGCCCATCCGGCTGGCTGTCGGCGAAAGTAACTGGTGTTACTTCCGTATGAGAATTTTACTCTGAGTATGGCCCTTCATATGCACCTGGCTCATCGATAGCTTGGGCCAGTAATGGGATCGCATTCATCTTGACATTGAGATTGCTTAACGCTCTGCGATATGAGCCCACATTTTCCCAATGGGTGACAAGGGACCACAAAGTTGTGTCATCTAGGTTTTGCCCAAACTCACCGCTGACAAAACCGGCACAGGCGGAAAAGGCCTCGAGCGCAAGGGACAACTGCGCCTCAAATTGAGAGGCCTCGGCCAAGGGGGTCGAGAAACGTGCGATTGCGAGCATGGGGTGAGCGTATCGGCTCGGATTTGGAAATGATAATCATTTCCATTTTTGTGGTACTGTCCAGATATGAACATAGCCATCATCCTCGCAGCCCTAACCGCCTTATCTACCTTTGCAGGAGGGGCCTTGGCTCTGAAGGCAAAGGATCGCCTCCACCTAGTTCTGGGTTTATCAGCCGGTCTACTTCTAGGTCTTGTTGCCTTTGATCTTCTTCCAGAGGTCTTTGAACTGGGATCTGGAGAGTTCCTCCACGCACCTACCGTCTCAATAGCTCTCATTGCAGGGTTTTTGCTCTTGCACTTTTATGAACAAATCTTCGGCTCACATGAGCCAGCTGATTCAGATTATGGTCATGATCATAAACACTCACATAACTTCACAGGTGTATTTGGTGCAATCGCTATGGGTGGCCATGTTTTCCTGGATGGCTTAGCACTAGGTGTTGCTTTCAAAGTTAGCAATAATTTAGGTCTTGCAGTATTTATTGCTCTTCTTGTTCACGCATTCAGTGATGGTCTCAACACCGTTTCTTTCATGATCAAATCTGGATTATGGGGAAAGAAGAGCATCGGCTTGCTCGGTGTTGATGCCTTAGCTCGTGTATCAGGTGCAGCACTAGGAAGCACCTTAGTTTTGAGCAACAACTTGATCGCTTTGTACCTTGCAGCTTTCTCCGGAATCGTTATCTACCTAGCAACATCTCATATTCTGCCTGAAGCGCATTCACGCCACTCATCACGTTGGACTATGGTCGCAACCATTTCAGGTGTGTTGATTATGTGGGCGCTAGTTGCTTACCTGCATTCAGGTGATGCACATGCGCATTCAACGGGACAAGGTGTCCACACTGAAGAGCTTCATGATGATCATGCTGAAGAAGATCATGCTGAAGAAGAGGGGCATCTGCACGAAGACGATGAATAAATCTGATCTCAAATTGATTGCAGTTCTTGAGCGAACTGGTGGTTTTGCTAGCGCTCAAGAGCTGCATCAAATTCTGCGCAGAGAAGGCGATGGAATCGGATTAACAACGGTGTATCGGGCCTTGCAATCATTAGTTGATGACAAGATTGTGGATCTTCTCCGCCGGGAAGATGGTGAGGCTATTTACCGTTTGTGCGGTGACACCCATCATCACCATTTAGTGTGTAAGAGCTGCGGTGACACCGTTGAAATCGAAGGTGGCGCTATTGAAAAGTGGGCCAAAACCATGGCCGAAGAGTTTGGATTCCGCGACGTCGGGCACACAGCGGAGATCTTCGGCATCTGCTCGAAATGCTAGTTCTTACGCTTTTCCGCTAGCCCATTAATTCGGAATCGCTACGCTTTTCCGCTAGCC
>LIAM01000136.1 GCA_001438925.1 Actinobacteria bacterium BACL15 MAG-120619-bin91
TCGGTAATCAAACTATGAGCATCCATGATCCAAGAGTTAACTTCGGGATCTTGCGAATCGATCAGTGGATGAACATCAGAAGAGTTCACCAACTCCATCGCTGCATCAAACTGGGCCCGCTTGTCACCTAAGTAATCTCGAGGCCATACCGCGGTTAATGGATTTTCAAGGGTTGGGTTTTCGCACGTCTCATCAGGTGCTGCAACATCTGAGATCAATCGACCGCCATGTGCCGATGCTGCAGATGCGATCAAGTTAAAGATCTGCGAAGGAGATACCGAGTTAGCACCATCTCGCCACCACGCTGTTGTACAGATCAAATGTGTACGGGCACGGGTTACGGCCACATAGGCAAGACGCATCTCTTCGCGCATCTTGATGTGATCCACACATTGGCTGGCAAAAACTTTAATCGCCTTGGCTGCATCACTATTTTTAGTGATTCCATCCAATGAGAAGTAGGGAAGCTCATGGGCATCTCCGCGCAGAGCAAATGGGACATGCTTTTCATTCTTTAACCAGTTATCCGGGTCAGAGCGATTAACACCCGGAAAGGTGCCTTCAGATAAACCAGGTACAGCTACTACATCCCATTCAGCGCCTTTTGCCATGTGCACAGTAAGGATTTGAACCACATCTGTGCGTACTTCAGGGGCTCCAACCTTCAATCCGCCCTCTTCATCAGATGCAACATCGAGCCAATCCAAAAATGCAGAGACTGATCCACCGCTGCGCTCAAACTTTGAGGCCTCATCGAGGAAACGATCAAGATGACGACGGCCCGTTTGTGTTCCTTCACGCAAGGTGATTTCCGATTCCAGGGTTAAGTAGTTTTCAATCTCTGATACCAAATCAGTAATCTGTCCGCCTGCACGCGAACGCAGACGACGAAGATCCTGGGCAAAGGCAACGAGCCGCTGATACCCAAGATCGCTAAAACCGTTTTTCTTGGCTGATGTAATTTCATCCAGCGCATCAATGATTGATCCAGCGAATTGATCATCAGCTTCTAACTGTTCAGGGTTTCCTGCTGCGATCTTCTTGATGAAGCTTTTAGAGTCTGCATGCATCGCTTTGGCACGTTCACGACTAAAGGCACCAAGCGCTGCAATATCGCGTGGACCTAAATTAATTCGTGGTCCAGTCAAATGTCGCATCAACGCTGAACCTGCATCGGGATCTGTAATGATTCTCATCAAGGTAACAACATCTGCCACCTCTGGGATATGGATTAATCCACCGATACCAATTACTTCGACAGGCAGCCCTTGTTCGCGCAAAGCCTTTTCAATAGATGGTATCTGACTGCGCTTGCGAACTAAGACTGCAAAGGACTTATTGTTTTCAGGGTTCCATAGCGATTTAAAGTATTCAGCGATCGCTTGAGATTCGGTTTCAACGGTTTCATAAACACCGTAGCAAAGTTCACCCACACCTGCTCCATCGCGTGCTTCAAGCTCGACAACTTGCTGACCACCTGCAGCTTTGATTTCGGCGCTAATGGTGTTTGCTGCAGCCAAGATAATTGCATCATTACGGAAGGTTGTTGGAAGTGAGAACTGTGCTTTTCCACTTTGCCCAGCAGCCTTTGGAAAGTACTTATCGAAGGAGGCCATCGTGCCGGCGGATGCTCCACGCCAGGTATAAATAGCCTGCGACGGGTCTCCCACAGCCATAACTGGGTGGCCGGTTTCGCTCACACCGTTGCCATACAGCGCAGACAACATGCGCACCTGGGATTGCGAGGTGTCTTGATACTCATCCAGCAAAACGACCTTGTACTTACCGCGTTCTAAGGTGCCGACATCCTCAAAGTTTTGAGCAATATCTGCAGCAAGTGACATCTGATCATCAAAGGAGAGTTCACCTGCTGCTTTGCGGCGTTCCATGAAGGCATCAACCATTGGTAACAGTGAATTACGTTGACGCATCGCACGTGCAACTGCACGGGTATCTTCATTGGTGCTGCCGGCAAGTGACTGTAATCTTTCTAGCATCTCATTGCCGATCGCTTCAATATCTGCAGCCTTTACTTGGTGCTCCAACATCAACTTTGAAAGACCCAGTAAATCCTTGATCACGGTACTTACTGCGCTGTCATTGCGATAGGAATCATCAGACCAGTTGCGCACAACATCAGATGCGATCTGCCAGATAGCAGCTTCACCCAAAGCTTGCACATCTGCATCGATTCCGTAACGGATCGCATGTTCACTGAGCAACTTGCCCGCATATGAATGGTAAGTCGTAACCGCGGTGCTAGTTGAGGTGATGTGCTTAAACTCTGGTAACTGTGACAATTGACGCAAACGCTTTCGGATCCGAACTGATAGTTCACCAGCGGCTTTACGGGTAAAGGTAAGACCCAAGATCTGATCAGGAGTTGCAAAACCGTTAGCAACTAAATACAACACACGGTTGCTCATGGTTTCAGTTTTGCCAGAGCCGGCACCTGCAATGACAACAGCTGGTTCTAGACCACTGCTAATAATCGCTGATTGATGGTTGGTGATCGGCTTGATCTGAGAACCAAACTTTGGATGTGCCTGAAGCTTGGCGATGATCTCTTCAGGTGTGTAGCTTGCCTGAGAATCATTTTGGGTGCTCATTCGATCACCGCCCGACCATCGCTTTGAACTGGGCAGGATTTCCTTACCGGGCAGCCTTTGCAGCGCTTATTAACGGTGGCAAAGAAGGTGGCAGCGCTCATGCCCTCGCCAATACTTTCAATAGTT
>LIAM01000137.1 GCA_001438925.1 Actinobacteria bacterium BACL15 MAG-120619-bin91
CAACACGTGCAAACTTGCTGTATCCATATGCATCTTCAACAGTTGCACGACCACCAACAAGAACAGCAGCCTTTGCAGATTTAAGTCCTTCTGCAGCAACAGCTAGTGCTTCTGGCCATGATGCTTCAACAAGTTCACCTGATGCGTTACGGATCATTGGAACTTTAAGACGATCTACCGCGGTTACATATTTAAATGCCCAACGACCCTTATCGCAGTTCCACTCTTCGTTAACTGATGCATCTTCTCCAGCTAGGCGACGTAATGTCTTTCCGCGACGAACATCGGTGCGCATATCGCAACCTGATGCACAGTGCTCACATGCAGATGGAGTTGACACTAAATCAAATGGACGTGCGCGGAATCGGTATGCCGCTCCAGTAAGTGCACCTACTGGACAGATTTGAACTGTGTTTCCAGAGAAGTAAGACTCGAATGGTTGGTTCTCGTAGATACCAACTTGCTGCAATGCACCGCGCTCATTCAAAGTAATGAATGGATCGCTAGCAATCTGCTCAGAGAAACGTGTGCAACGAGCACAGAGAACGCAACGTTCGCGATCTAGAAGAACTTGTGAAGAGATATTGATTGGCTTTTCAAATGTGCGCTTAACACCTTCAAAACGTGAAGAGCCTTGACCGTTACTCATCGCCTGATTCTGAAGTGGGCACTCGCCACCCTTGTCACACACTGGGCAATCAAGTGGGTGATTAACAAGCAAAAGCTCCATAACTCCACGCTGTGCTTTTTCAGCGACAGGTGAGGTTAATTGGGTCTTTACGATCATTCCTGGCTCTACCGGAATAGTGCAAGAAGCTTGTGGCTTTGGAAATGCGCGGCCATTGATTTCAATGTCGACGAGACATTGACGACATGCGCCAACTGGATCAAGAAGTGGGTGATCGCAGAAACGTGGAATCTGAATTCCAAGTTGCTCTGCAGCGCGAATAACAAGGGTTCCCTTTGGAACAGATACTTCAAACCCGTCAATTACGACGGTGATCATCTCTGAAACTTCAGTACTCACTTATGCACCTGCCCCAACAAATAGTGTTGATGCAACAGGATCAAATGGGCATGCCCCATTTGTAAGGTGTGCAATGTACTCATCGCGGAAATACTTGATTGAAGATGTAATTGGACTAGTTGCACCATCACCAAGTCCGCAGAAAGAACGTCCCATGATGTTGTCGCATAGATCTAGCAACTTAGCAAGATCTGCTTCAGTTCCCTTACCTTCTTCAAGATCGCGAAGAATCTGAACTAACCACCATGTACCTTCACGGCATGGTGTGCACTTTCCACATGATTCGTGCTTGTAGAACTCAGTCCAACGAAGTACTGCACGAACAACGCATGTTGTTTCATCAAAAATTTGAAGTGCTTTGGTTCCGAGCATGGAACCTGCAGCGGCAACACCTTCGTAATCCAAAGGAACATCAAGGTGTGCATCTGTAAATAGAGGTGTCGAAGATCCACCAGGTGTCCAGAACTTCAACTTATGTCCTGGGCGAACTCCACCTGCAAGCTCCAAAATCTCTCTCAATGTGATTCCGAGTGGTGCTTCAAACTGTCCAGGGTTAGCAACATGTCCTGACAGCGAATACAGAGTTGTTCCCTTGCTCTTTTCAGTTCCCATTGATTGGTACCACTCGGCACCATTCATAACAATTGCTGGAACAGCTGAGATTGATTCAACATTGTTTACAACTGTTGGACGTGCATAAAGGCCTGCAATTGCAGGGAAAGGAGGGCGTAAACGAGGTTGTCCGCGGAAGCCTTCTAATGAATCAAGAAGGGCGGTTTCTTCACCACAGATGTAGGCGCCTGCACCAACATGCAGAACAACATCAATTCCATTTCCAAGAATTCCTGCTGCATATGCATCGGCGATAGCTTGATTCATGCGACGAGCAACATGTGTTACTTCACCGCGAATATAAATAAATGCATGCTTTGCACGAATTGCGTGACAGGCGATGATGCAACCTTCAACAAGAACATGTGGGTTAGCCATAAGCAATGGCATGTCTTTACAAGTGCCTGGCTCTGACTCATCTGCGTTAACAACTAAGTAATGATCCTTGTTATCGCCTTGTGGAATAAATCCCCACTTCATTCCTGTTGGGAAACCTGCTCCACCACGACCGCGAAGTCCTGAATCTTTAACAAGTTGAATAACCGCATCTGGATCCATTGCTAACGCTTTTTCAGCAGCCTTGTATCCACCATGACGCTTGTAACCTTCAAGAGTAAATGAGTCTTTCTCATCCCAGTGTGCGGATAAAACCGGAGCTAGCTTTGTCATTACTTGCCCTCTTTCGAAAGTTTCAAACCAAGCAATGTTGGCTCTCCTGCTTGAACACCTTCGTGTGCAAGTCCATCATTTAATCCAGCAAGAACAGCAGATGCTTCTTTGTATGTAACCAAACGATTAGGTCCACGAGTTGGTGGCTTTGGATTGCCTGCGCGCATTGAATCGACTAACTCTTTTGCAGACTCAACTGTCTGGTTGTCGTAGAACTCCCAGTTAGCCATAACAACAGGTGCGTAATCACATGCCGCGTTACATTCGATGTGCTCCAATGAAACTTTTCCATCAGCTGTAACTTCATC
Organism: Actinobacteria bacterium BACL15 MAG-120619-bin91; assembly: GCA_001438925.1. Classification (GTDB taxonomy): domain Bacteria; phylum Actinomycetota; class Actinomycetes; order Nanopelagicales; family Nanopelagicaceae; genus Planktophila. Next base: position 2,617 of record LIAM01000137.1, read on the forward strand.
ATTACCAATTCCAAGGTGATCCTTGAGTGAAGCAAAGATTGCATCTCCACCCATGACTGCACACAAAGTATTTGTGCAAACTCCCACGTGA
>LIAM01000138.1 GCA_001438925.1 Actinobacteria bacterium BACL15 MAG-120619-bin91
GAGCTGGTTGTAAATCATCTAAGTGTTGACGAGACAAGATTAGGTAGCGCTTTAACTTACGAACCTCAAGGTACACATCGCCATTGCCTGGCGCATATGCCGCGCCATTTTCGATCAGGGTGTACATCAGATCAATCATCTGGGTGATGTGGCCGGTGGCACGTGGTTCATAAGTCGGCGGCATTACATTCAGTGCTGCGTAGGCTTCAGTAAAGATACGCTCGTACTTCATGGCAACTGCCCACCATGGCATCTCTTCATGCACCGCTTTATGCAAAATCTTGTCATCGATATCGGTGACGTTTCGAATAAAGGTAACGGCGTAACCATTTTTGATTAACCAGCGGCGCAAAATATCAAAGTTAACACCGCTTCTGACATGGCCAATATGTGGGGCGGCTTGAACCGTTGCACCGCAGACATAGATAGAGACCTTGCCAGGCTCTAGAGATTTAAACTCGCTAACTTCACGGGTAGCTGTGTCATAGAGTTTGATGGTCACGGAACTTGAACCAAAGCATGTGCGATTACGTAGATTCCTTCACCTCTGCCGGTGAAACCCATTTGATCAGATGTCGTAGCTGCAACCGATACCGGTGCACCTAGAGCGGCCGATAAAAGCTTTTGCGCCTCGTCACGACGTGGTGTGATCTTTGGTTGATTGCCAACAATTTGTAGCGCAACATTGTTGATGACAAAACCTTTACCTGTTACAAAATCTCGCAATTTTTTAATCATCGCAACACCTGTGGCACCAGCCATTTCAGGGGTATCAACGCCAAAGAAAGTTCCGACATCACCTAATTGGCAGGCGGATAAGACCGCATCACATAGAGCATGCACCGCAGCATCACCATCTGAATGCCCCATCAAGCGTGGAGTATCTGGCCACTGCAATCCAGCCAGCGAACAAGGCCCACTTTCGCCAAATTGATGCGCATCTACACCGACACCGGTGCGAAGTTGGGAGGCGTTCATTGTCTAAGAGTATCGGCTTGGCGGGTGGTGTTTAATACGCATACAGGCTGTATCCATGGAAAAGAGTTCATAGTGACCTATACATCTCGACTTCGAGATCATGCACTAAAGATCGGCCGCGATACCCGCATCGCATTGGTGGGTGCTGGCCAGATGGGCCGCGGCTTTGGAAACCAGTTGGGCCGTAAAGAGGGAATCTCGCTATCTATTGTTATCGATTCAGATCTTGAGCGAGTAAAGGATGTCTACGCAGATTTAGGAATCACCGAGATTGTTTTCAGTGATGACAAATCGGTTTTGTCCCAGGCGATTCTGGAAGGCAAACACACCGGCAGTACCAACGCCACAGTGGTGTCAGAGCTACCAGTTGATCTCGTTGTTGAAGGAACTGGTGTTCCAGATATCGGTGCGCAGATTACCTACACCTCCTTACTTGCGAAAAAGGATGTTGCCGTTCTTAATGTTGAGATGGATGTGACCATCGGGCCCTTGCTGCACAAGGTTGCAACTGACAATGGGGTTATCTACGCCGTTTGCCATGGTGATGAGCCAATTGAAGCTAAGGTACTTGTTGATTACGCCCGCGATCTAAACTTTGAAATTATTTGTGCCGGTAAGGGAAAGAACAATCCCTTTGAGCCTTTGAGCACTCCCGACACGGTGCGCGAAACCGCGATCGCCAAAAAGATGAACCCCAAGATGTTGTGTTCCTTTACCGATGGTTCCAAGACCATGACTGAAATGGTGGCACTTGCCAACACAACCGGTCTGCAGCTTTCAAAGCGCGGCATGTATGGACCGGCCTCATCTATTGCAACCTTGCAGGATACATTTGCACTTGCCGCAGATGGTGGCGTTTTAGATCGTCCCGGAGTTGTTGATTACTGCACCGGTGATGTTGCACCAGGTGTCTTTGTGATTGTTCGCCACAACGACCCGTACATCGCACATGAGATGAGCTATCTAGCGATGGGCCCTGGCCCTTACTTTACTTTGTACCGACCATTTCACTTAGCTTCTATTGAAGCGCCAATTACCGTTTATCGCGCCATTTTAGATCGTGAATCATCACTGTATGCACCACATCTCAACGCTGAAGTTGTAACGATGACCAAGAAAAACCTTGAAGTAGGCGATGTAATTGATGGTATTGGTGGATTTACAGTACGTGGCTACGCCGATAACGCATTAGATGCCAAGCGGGATAACTTGGTTCCTATTGGTCTAGTAGCTGGTGCCAAGATTATTAAGCCCATAGGTGTTGGCGAGCTGCTGACTTATGACCATGTTGAACTCAACCAAGATTCATTTATCGTCGCTTTGCGTAAGAAGCAGGATGAATTAGGTCTTACCTACGCACCAGCGCAGAAATAATCATGAGCACAGTTGCATCAATAGTTCTGGCGGCAGGCTCTGGAGCCCGTTTTGGCCACAGCATCAACAAGGTGTGGCTGCAGTTGCAAGGCAAACACATTATTTCGAGATCTCTTGAAAACTCGCGCAGTAGCTTTGCCAATGTCCGCAGTATCTTGGTGATTAATCCTGATGATGAAGAGTTCGCACGCCAGGCTTTAGCTAAAGATGGCGCACTTTCCAACACTGAAATTGTGCATGGTGGAGCAACCCGACACGAGAGCGAGTACAAAGCGCTGCAGTATTTAAAGGGCGATATTGAAGCGGGAATGATTGATTTGGTATTGATTCACGATGGTGCGCGTCCATTAGCT
>LIAM01000139.1 GCA_001438925.1 Actinobacteria bacterium BACL15 MAG-120619-bin91
CCTTATTTCCTATTGCAGCGGTTCAGATTGGTGCGATCGCATTGATGTACTCAGTCTTAGTTATCGCTGTCATTGATGGAATATTTTTGTCACGCAAAATTCGCAAAGCAATTGATGCCAAGTTCCCTGGAACATCAACTAAGGGGCTAGGAATGTATGCATGGCTTCGTTCGACACAGATGCGTCGTTTGCGAGCTCCACATCCTCAGGTAAAGGTTGGGGATCCGATTAATTAAGCGCGAGGGTTGGGGCTCTCATTTTTCTTAGGGTCCCGCTCTGGCAATGTTCCAAGAACTGAATCAATCGCCCGCATTATCTCGGCCTCCAACTTCACGCCAGATGCCTTCACATTTTCCTTCACCTGTTTTGGTTTAGTAGCTCCCATGATCGCCGATGAAACATTCGGGTTTTGCAAAACCCATGCGATTGCAAGTTGAGACATCGATAAACCAGCTTGATCTGCGATCGGCTTGAGCTTTTGTACAGCCTCCAAAACCTCATCCCGCAGCCAACCCTTGATCATATTTGCGCCACTGCCCTTATCGGTTGCGCGAGAATCTGCCGGTGCCTTCTTTCCAGGAAGATACTTTCCAGTCAGAACACCTTGCGCCATAGGTGACCAAACGATCTGCCCAATACCCTCTTTTTGAGACAAGGGAACAACCTCTGCCTCAATTACTCGCCATAAAGCGGAGTACTGAGGTTGGCTTGAAACAAAGCGGTTATATCCCCGGGCATCTTGAATAGCTAGGGCAGATTTAATCTGCGAGGCGTTCCACTCAGAAAAACCAATGTAATGAACCTTGCCAGCACGGATCAGATCATCAAATGCGCTTAAGGATTCTTCTAGCGGTGTTTCATAATCAAAACGGTGCATTTGATACAGATCAATATGATCGGTTTGTAATCGCTTTAAAGATGCGTTGCACGATTCAATAATGTGTTTGCGAGAAAGCCCACGGTCATTCTTTCCAGCACCTGTTGGCCAATACACCTTTGTGAATAGTTCATAGGATTCACGTTTAACACCTTTAAGAGCTTTACCTAAAACAGTTTCAGCCTTTGTTCCTGCATAAACATCAGCGGTATCAAAGGTTGTGATGCCCTCATCTAAAGCGGCTTTAACACATTTGATCGCAGCCTCTGACTCAATCTGATTTCCGTGGGTAATCCAGTTTCCGTAAGAGATCTCAGAAACATACATTCCGGTACTGCCTAGGCGTCTGTATTCCATGTCTGCAAGCCTATGACGTGCGCGCCTAGTTGCCAACCCCAGGGCGTTGTGGTTTGGTGTGCACACAACTTAATAGCTCCTCTACTGGGGGAAGTTCGGTGAAAATCCGACGCTGACCCGCAACCGTAAATCTGTAAAAGAGAACCATCTTTTTAAAGATAAGTCGGATTACCCATTAGAACGAGATGAGACAAACACCCGCCGAGGTTTGCGGGGTGTGCTCCTAACACCAAATCTATTGGCGCCTTTGCCATACCTTGGTGCGGTTCACTCCCTGTGAGACTCTTTCTTTTTGAGAGGCTACACAGCAATGAAGTTCAAAGTATTTTTTCTAGCGTTACTGATCTCCTTACTATCAACTCCACAAGCACCAGCAGCTGAAACTGGATGGCGCTATTGGGGCTACTTCCAAGCAGCACCGGGTGCAACAGCCTGGACCGCTGCGATGACAGGCCCAACAGTTGCCGTGGCAGATGGTGCTGTAGAGGGTTGGGCATTTACATTCAGTAATGATGCGGTGCCAGATGCTAAAGCACCCAAGGTGGCTCCCTCCTTTTCCAAGATTTGTGGAAGGACAAAGGCTGTCGCTGGCAAAAAACGTGTTGCCGTAATGATTGATTTCGGCTCTGCGGTCTTGCGCCCTAAAGGTGAAAGAACGCCACGACTTATTCAGCGGTGCATAGTCGCTGAACAGGATGCGCTTGGTATCGACATCTTGGGTCAAGCGGTAAAGGTTCGAGCACAAGGCTCGGGCTTTATCTGCGGACTCAATGGTTACCCAGCTAAAGAGTGTGGAGTGGAAATCAAAACTCCTAAGAGATACCTCAAAAAATAGGTATGACTCAACCATCACTGCACCCATTTACCTGGTGGCTCTGGGCTATCGGATTGGCCGTTGCCATTGTTCGATTTGATAGCACCTGGTTCACATTGTCATGTGTGGGTGTAGTGATGGTGGTTGTTTTCAGGCTCAGGGATGATGCACCGTGGGCCAAGAGTTTTGATTGGACCCTCAAGTTATCGGCTTGGATCTTAGGGATCAGAACAATCATAGGAGTCACAATTGGCGTGCCAATTCCGGGCACTGAGCTTTTTAGATTACCTGTTCTGCCACTGCCTACTTGGATGCCAGGAATTCGAATTGGTGGTGTGGTTACCTGGGAACGATTATCTTCATCATTGTCAGAGGGGTTGCTCATCTGCTCCATCATTGTCATCCTTGGTGCCGCAGCATCTCTAACCAGTCCTCATCGCTTACTTCGCGTTTTGCCTATCTACATCTATGAGTTTGCCGTCGCGGTTGTGATCGCAACATCAGTTCTGCCACAACTTGTTGGTTCAGTTCAGCGAATTCGCTTAGCGCAACGGTTGCGCGGACAAAACACCCGCGGATTCAGATCATGGAAGCGTGTTGCAATTCCACTACTTGAAGAGTCAC
>LIAM01000140.1 GCA_001438925.1 Actinobacteria bacterium BACL15 MAG-120619-bin91
GCTCATTGGGTCTCGCAAACAGTTGCCGACCCTACGACGCGATCACCATCGTAAATAACCATAGCTTGGCCAGTTGCCAGCCCCAATAGTGGCTCTTCCAAGGTTGCAACTAACAAGTTTCCATCGAAGGAATATGTACATGGCAGCGCTGCGCCGTGGGCGCGAATTTGAACAAATCCACTCTTAACCTCTGAACCAACCGCTGGCCCACACCACACTGGGCGTTCACCGCGCATCGTTGTAATCGCCAAATCCTCGCGAGCACCAACAACTACAGTGTTTGAAACGGGTTCAATCTTTAAAACAAATCTCGGAGAACCATCAGCGGTTGGGACAGTTAACCCCAATCCCTTTCGCTGACCGATTGTGTAGGTATAAGCACCTTTGTGCTCGCCAATTTTATTTCCATCTTGATCAACAATGGGACCAACCTCGCTACCGAGTCGATCACGCAGCCACCCGGCGTTGTCACCAGATGGAACAAAGCAAATGTCATGGCTATCAGGTTTTTGTGCAACAGCTAATCCACGACGTTCTGCTTCAGCTCGGATATCTACCTTGGTTGTATCCCCCAGAGGAAAGATTGCACCATTAATCTGCTCAATAGTTAGAACTGATAAAACATAGGATTGATCCTTTGAGTGATCGACGGCGCGATGCAGCGTCTTTCCATCTGGACCAATTTGTGTCCTTGCATAATGTCCAGTGACAACTCCGTCATATCCCATTGCTCGTGCACGATCTAGAACGGCAGCAAACTTAATCTTTTCATTGCATCGCAAACATGGATTAGGTGTTCGGCCCGCTGAGTATTCAGCCAGGAAATCTTCGACGACACCATCATGAAACTCTTCAGCCATATCCCAAATATAAAAAGGAATACCGATGACATCTGCTGCACGCCTAGCATCATGTGAATCTTCGATGGTGCAACAACCACGTGCACCTGAACGATACTTTTGAGGATTTGCCGCCAATGCTAAGTGAACACCGATTACCTCATGCCCTGCTTCAACTGCGCGGGCAGCAGCTACCGCTGAATCAACTCCACCGCTCATCGCTGCAATTAACTTCATTTAAGGTGTGCCGCCCGTCCTGTGGCAATTACATCGGGCAGCACCGACATTACAAAATCAACATCTGCCTGCGTAGAAGCGGCCCCAAAGGAGAAGCGAAGTGAGGATTGGGCGGTCGCTTCGGTGTGACCCATCGCAAGCAGCACATGGCTTGCTTCATGAACACCGGCACTACATGCAGATCCAGTTGATGCCGACACATGTGCGTTATCCAGCAGAAGTAACAAGGTATCGCTTTGGGTGCCGGGAAATGTGATGTTTACTATGCCGGGCAAACGCTGACTGACTTCTCCATTGATATATGCATCTGGAATTGCAGCATGTACCGCGCTAATGAAATTGTCACGAAGTCTTTGAACATCAGAGCTTGGATATTCCTCCGACGCAGCCGCTGAGAAGGCAACGATGCTTGGTGCATTTAAGGTTCCGCTGCGAATTTCTCGTTCTTGTCCCCCTCCGTGCAACAGCGCAGGTATCTCGTATGCACGTTGCAAAATCAATACGCCAATACCTAGTGGGCCACCAACTTTGTGAGCACTTAAAGTTAAGGCGGTTACTCCAAGATCTTTATAAGAAAGTGGCACCTTCTTAAAACTTTGAACCGCATCGGTATGAACCGGAATATCTCCAGCAAGAGATACGAGCTCTTGAATCGGTTGAATAACACCGGTTTCATTGTTGGAGTGCATAATTGAAATGACTGCGATCTCATCACCACGCTGAGCGATCAAATTCTTAAAGAAGTCAAGCTTGATCACCCCATGAACATCAACCGGGATATGAATGACCTCTGCACCTTCATGGGTTTCTAGCCAGTGTGCAGGATCTAATATCGCATGGTGTTCGATCGCTGAGATAACAACAACGCTTTTACCCTGAGCCTTTCGACTCCACCACAAACCTTTGAGTGCGATGTTGTTTGCTTCAGTACCGGATGCGGTGAAAATTACTTCTGATGGAAGTGATCCAACTTCACGGGCAATCGACTCCCGTGCATCCTCCAAAACTTTTCGGGTTGCACGCCCATGTGTATGCAGGCTTGAGGGATTACCAAGTTGCTGAAGTTGAGAGGAGATAGCCTTAAAAGCTGCAGGCGACAGTGGTGTCGTTGCAGCATGGTCTACATAGATCGAAGGCACGGGCCTAAGTCTATGACTTGCGGGCTTTAACGCCTTCCGTTGCCTTAGGCAGCACAGCAAACAGGTCTCCTACGACGCCGAAATCTGCGATTTCAAAGAGGGGCGCTTCAGGATCTTTGTTGATCACAACGATTGTCTTACTTGTCTGCATTCCTGCACGATGTTGGATCGCGCCAGAAATTCCACACGCTACATAAAGTTGAGGGCTAACGGTTTTGCCCGTCTGTCCCACTTGATATGAATGTGGGTACCAGCCAGCATCTGTTGCAGCACGTGATGCACCAACAGCTGCGCCTAATGAATCAGCAAAGCCTTCAACGGCAGAGAAATCTCCATTTGTTCCACGTCCACCTGAAACAACAATATCTGCCTCAGTCAGCTCTGGACGTCCACCTTGAACCGGAGGTTGTGTTGATGTAACAGTTGCCTTTTTAGATGCATCTGAAACTTGT
>LIAM01000141.1 GCA_001438925.1 Actinobacteria bacterium BACL15 MAG-120619-bin91
GGCATTGAGCGTGTAGTTCTAGATGATGGCTGGTTCCATTCACGCCGAGATGATCGTGCAGGTCTCGGTGACTGGGTCATCGATCCTGCAGTGTGGCCTAATGGTTTATCTCCCATCATTAAGTACATCAATGACAAGGGAATTGAGTTTGGTCTCTGGTTTGAAGGCGAGATGGTTAACCCAGACTCAGATCTCTACCGCGCACACCCAGAATGGATATTGCATGAAGGTGACCGTGTTCCACCTCTGTGGAGACATCAATTAGTTTTGGATTTAGCTCACGAGGGCGCTTTTAATCATGTGCTTGAGCAAACTTCAGCGATTCTTTCTGCTCACAACATCGCCTACATCAAGTGGGATCACAACCGTGTACTTGTCGATGCTGGCCATCTAGGTCAAGCGGGTGTGCATCGCCAAACTCAGGCGATTTATAGTTTATTTGCAGAGCTTAAGAAGCGTCATACTGAATTGGAAATTGAATCCTGCGCATCAGGCGGAGCGCGCATTGATCTTGGCGTCATTGATTTAGTTGATCGCTTCTGGACTAGTGACAATAACGATGCACTTGAGCGTCAAACAATTCAACGCTGGACCGCCCAAGTGATTGCTCCAGAACTACTAGGAACCCACATTGGGCCAACCCATGGACACCAAACCGGTCGAACACTTGAACTATCGATGCGGGCAACTACCGCGCTATTTGGTCACGCTGGAATCGAATGGAATATCACCGAAGCAACTGCGCAAGAGCGCAAATTTCTTGCCACTTGGGCGCAGTACTACAAGGATAATCGCGCGCATCTACATTCAGGCAAAGTGATCCGAGTTGATTATCCAGAAGTACATGCATATCTGCATGGAGTAACTGCTCAAGATAAATCGAGAGCAATCTTTGCGTATGTTCAGTTAACGCCAACTGTCTCAATTCATCCATCACCACTGAAGTTTCCGGGGTTGGATCAATCAGCAAGCTACACAGTTAAAGCTGTATTCCCAGCGGGCAAGCCACGCTTCATGTTAATTACTCCACCTGACTGGATGAGCGGAATAACGCTGTCAGGATCTGCACTTGCATCAATTGGTGTGACTGCGCCAATACTTGCACCTGCAAATGCATTCTTGATTGAGATTACTAAAGTTTAATCAATCCAGTTCAGCGTGCGTTCGACAGCTTTCTTCCAGCCTGCATAGCCAACTGTGCGCTCTTGCTCTGTACTGGTAGCACTCCAACGTCGAGATTGTTGCCACTGTTTTCTCACCTCATCAGTTGATGACCAGAAACCAACTGCAAGTCCAGCGGCGTAGGCGGCACCGAGAGCGGTTGTTTCACCGATTAGTGGACGGGTGATATCAATTCCCATGACATCTGCCTGCATCTGCATACATAATGAGTTGGCCGTAATTCCACCATCAACGCGCATCTCCTTCATGGGCACACCACTGTCTGCAACCATCGCATCCATAACATCTCGGGTTTGATAACAGATCGCTTCTAGCGCTGCTCGCGCAAGGTGCGCCTTGGTCGCCGCACGAGTTAATCCAACAATTACTCCACGGGCATCACTTCGCCAATAAGGAGCAAATAAACCTGAAAACGCTGGAACAAAGTAGATCCCAGCTGTATCTGTAACTGAAGATGCCAGGCTTTCTGTTTCTGCCGCGTTTGAAATAATCCCAAGCTGATCACGCAACCATTGAATCGCAGAACCAGTTACCGCAACAGAGCCTTCTAACGCATAGTGCGCAGGTTGATCTCCAAGTTTGAAACAAACTGTAGTTAATAAACCATTTTTTGATCGAACAATCTCAGTTCCAGTATTAAGTAGTGCAAAGTTTCCTGTGCCATACGTTGTCTTTGATTCTCCGCGCTCAAAGCAAACCTGACCAACCATCGCAGCCTGTTGGTCTCCTAAAATTCCGGCGATAGGAATAGATGTTCCAAAAGGTCCATGAGGATCGGTCATCCCATAAATTTCAGAGGAGGATTTAATCTCTGGAAGTGCTGTGCGTGAAACCCCAAATATTGACAGTAGCTCTTGATCCCAATCTAGAGTTTCCAGGTTCATCAAAAGTGTACGGCTGGCATTGGTGACATCTGTTGCATGGACTCCGCCACGAACTCCACCTGAAAGGTTCCAGAGCAACCATGAATCGATAGTTCCAAATCGAGCGTTCTGCCCGCTTGCTGCCGGAACATTTCTCAGGAACCAGTTCATCTTGCTTCCGGCAAAGTATGGAGCGATCGTCAAACCGGTTGTGTGGCGAATAGAACTTTGTTGATCAGGGGTGAGAGTTGATAGAAAATCTGTTGTGCGTGTGTCTTGCCAGACGATGGCGTTACTAAGAGGCTGACCGGTAGTTACATCCCAGACAACTGTGGTTTCACGTTGATTGGTTAAGCCGATTGTCGCTAGATCTGAGCCCAAGATATTGGCTTGTTTGAGCGCTCCAGCGATTACCTCTTGGGCTCGCTCCCAAATTTCAGCGGCATCATGTTCAACCCAGCCGGCCTGAGGCAGAATTTGGCGATGTTCTAATTGATGTTGTCCTACAACTTGGCCTGAGTGATCAAAGATCATGAATCGAGTACTACTGGTTCCTTGATCCAAACTGCCGATGAAAGCCACGATGCGCAAATCCTCTCACTGTAAGTTA
>LIAM01000142.1 GCA_001438925.1 Actinobacteria bacterium BACL15 MAG-120619-bin91
GAGTTACAAACAAAAGCCCCGCAAACTATTGCGGGGCTTTTGCTTTGTCTCTTTAACTACCCGTAGATAGTGTCCTCATCTAAATCATTTTCAACCGGCACCGCAGCTTTCTTACGCCAGCTGCCCCAAGCCCCAGTACTAAGCAACGCCCACGCAACCAAGACCGGCTGGAAGAACAACCGCACTAGACGCTCGGTATCGGTATCTAATCCAAATGCATCCACGCCATTTACATACTGCGAGATATTGCCCCAGAAGATCGCCACAAAAAAACCCGCTGTTAACCAACCAATCTGCACTCTGTACTGCCACAACGCAATCAAACCCACACCCAGTGCAATCTCGACCACACCAGATGCCAACACAACAAAGTCTGCATAATCTGCAAACACACTAGGAACCTGTGCCTGAAACTCCGTGCGACTAGTGGTCAGATGCCCAATGCCGGCATATGCCAGCACAAAGCCCAACACCATCTGCGGCAATCGTGCAATTAGTTTCATGGCGGCTAACTGGTAACTAAATTCCCAAGGTGCCCAGCACGATGATCCAACCCAACGCTGACTTTGAAACCAGGCTCAACACAATGTAAGCCTTCTCTCCGTAGGCGTATACCTTCCACTTTCCAACCTTTTTGTACTGCAGCCACATATTGATCGCAAAGCTATTAAAGAACAAAAAGGTCAGCAGGAAGCCAAACTGGGCATACACCGGAATCGCATCAGCGATATTGCTGGTTGATACCCAGAAGTAAAGAGCACCCATGATCCAAGGAACAATTCCCGCAAGAACGCCAATGTTAAAGGCAAGCCAGTTGGTCTCCTGCGTTAACTGATTATGCCTTTCCATCATCAGACCCATCAGGTTCATAATGAAGTTAAGGGTAAAGACAAAGACCACTGTAGAAAGCTCGATTAAACCGCCAAGCATCAAAAGCACAACGAGCATGATGGAAGAGCTAAAGGCGTACTCCCACCAGCGCACAGGGTTAATACCCCGTTGGATGTTGGTCTCATAGCGTCGCACATAAAAGGATGATGAGATCAAAATGTGAGCAAAGGCTGAAAGAAAGAGAAAAATCGGTGCGATCAATGCGATTGGAAACTCAAAAAGAGTTTCACTCACTGGGCGGATGCCATCTGGAGTTTGATCAAAGAATCGAGTCACCACTGGAATCGTGGTGTCGGCGTTCAAGATAGCTAGCAGCACCGCCGCCTGCACCAAGTGTGTAGCTCCAGCTACTCTGTTAAATACCTGTAATTGCTGACCGAGTTTTGTCTCTGGCTTCATTCTTCCCCCTTGTGAGGCTGGCAGGCTACTGGAGAGAACTTAAAATTTCCCCAGATTAAGCAAAGGTGCCACCTACACTCTTCCTATGAGCCAAAGCGCCAACATATGAAATCACTTATGGCCGCCTCAGGCATCGCCCTGGTCTTTGTCTATGTAATCGGCTCTGGCCTGTGGGTTAACACCGGAGATAACTGGTACCGCAACCTCAACCAACCGCCATGGCAACCACCAGACTTTATCTTTGGAATCATCTGGCCCTATAACTTTATTATTCTCGGAGTCGCCGCAGTCACCATCGCACAACGCGCATCCACTACAGCCACACTCATCTATCTTGGATTCTTCGCACTCTCAGTCATCTGCGCACTCACATGGGCCTTCCAGTTCTACCGCCCACACAATCTTCAAGCCGCATCTATCGCACTAGCCCTAACAGCCATCCTCACACTCCCCATGGTTGTTATTGCATTTAGAACATCAATCCCCATGGGTTTTGCACTACTTCCCTACCAAGCATGGGTAGCAATCGCTGCGAACTTGAGTTACACCTACAGCAAGCTGAATTAACCTAACCCCATGACCGAGCAGATCGACCAGTTCTTCAACCCCGATGGCACATTAATCTCCATCCCCGTTAAATCCGCCAAGAAGATCGCAGTCCTGCTCCACATTGCCCGAGATCTATCCCCCACCGCCAAGTATCCCGAGAAGGAACTCAACGCGATTATCGCCAAGTACCACGATGACACCGCAGCTATCAGGCGTCACATGATCGAGTATGGGATTTTGGAGAGGGATAGTGAGAGTGTTTATTGGGTTTCCGTTAACTCTTAATTATCGAGCCTAAATAGAGTGTGGAACTAACCATTCTTCTTTGAGCGGGCCTCCAAGAAGTGGTCCAAGTTGTTCGGGCATTCCTGTATCTGTTCGCCATTGCATGTAATTGGCTTGAGAAGTTTTGTTGTCCCACTCTTGGATCAGGACTATGTCATCTGGATTGGCTGCACTCATGTAGGTGGTGACAGAAATGCAACCCTTATATCCCCGGGTGTCTACGAGGGCGGTTTTGAAAGCTTCGAGTAGAACTTGTCCCGAACCAGGCTTGCAAGGGAATGTGAGTATCAAAGTATCCATATCGAAGTTAACCACGGTTGGTGCAAGTTGGGTAGATGTGTCAGTTTTGTCAGTCTCTCGCAGTAGGTTCCAACTATGAGAGAAGACGCCAATAAGTTCATCGCCTACCTAGCCATGATTGCCACTCCCTTTGCTTTGGGAGCCTTTGTCTTGGCCTGGTCCCCTGCTCAGCAATTTAGTAATGAGGATCCTGCAGGTGATGGCTATGTGCCACCACGCAGTGTTCAGG
>LIAM01000143.1 GCA_001438925.1 Actinobacteria bacterium BACL15 MAG-120619-bin91
CCCATTGCTTCAAGCAAAGTAATTGCTTGGCGACGGAAGTCATGTCCCACCGCCGCTGGCGTGTGATCAAAGTAGCCACCTTGATCGACGGGAACTGGTGCAACACCTGCTTCAGGTGGGTTCTTAAATAAAAAGAACTCAATTTCAGGGTGGGTGTAACAGGTGTACCCCATCTTTGCCGCTTTATCTAAGGTGCGACGTAAAACATTGCGGGGATCTGCCGGTGATGATGAACCATCTGGCATGGCGATATCGCAAAACATTCGCGCAGCACCTGGTGATTCGGTACGCCAAGGCAGGATTGAAAATGTTGCAGGATCTGGCTTTGCCAACATATCTGATTCTGTGACCCGAGCAAAACCTTCGATAGCTGACCCGTCAAAGCCGATTCCTTCTGCAAAAGCATTTTCCAGTTCAGCAGGGGCTATTGCAACAGATTTTAAAAAGCCCAAAACATCGGTGAACCACAAACGGATGAATCGGATGTTGCGCTCTTCTAATGTACGAAGCACAAACTCCTGCTGCTTATTAGTATCTGCTGACATAAGCGCATTGTTACAAATGCAGGTTACGGCTATGTTAACTACTCAAAGTTGGCTTAAATAACGAAGAAATCAGCCTTATCTAGCAGGGTTTTAGGGGCTAAATCGCTGGTAATCACCGCGTTTGCGCTGATGCGCGAGCCTGCTCCAACGGTGACATTTCCGAGCACTCGAGCGCCTGCACCAATAATTACATCATTACCAATGGTTGGGTGGCGCTTTCCGTGTTCGATTCCTCGCGCCCCCAAAGTGACATCGTGATACATCATTACATCATCACCAATGATTGAGGTTGCACCGATTACAACGCCCATTCCATGATCAATAAAGAAACGTCGACCAATTGTGGCCGCTGGATGGATCTCAATTCCGGTTGCAGATCGAACGAAGTTGGAATGAATTCGGGCAACTAGTTTGAGTCTGCGCTTCCACAAGAAGTGGGAAATCCGATGCCCCCAAACGGCGTGCACACCAGGGTATGCCAGAGCGACCTCTAAACGATTGCGTGCAGCCGGATCGTGGCTTAACGCGTTATCGAGATCCTCAAATATACGACTGATGACAGACATAAATTAATCCACTAGATCTTCATACAAAACAGTTGAAAGGTAGCGCTCACCAGCAGAGGCGCAAATAACTGCGATGTTCTTGCCAGCAAACTCTGGACGCTTTGCAACTTCAATTGCAGCCCACAATGTTGCACCTGAAGAGATTCCGGCAAGGATTCCTTCTTCAGCGGCTGCACGACGTGCAAACTTAATAGCATCAGGTGCAGTTGCATCCAAAACCTCATCGTAAACAGTTCTATCTAAGATGTTAGGGATGAAGTTGGCACCGATTCCCTGAATTGGGTGTGGTCCCGGATCTCCACCATTTAAAATTGGCGATGCGGCAGGTTCGACGCCAAATACCTTGATGCCAGGATTTTTCTCTTTCAGGAAGCGACCAGTACCTGAGATCGTTCCACCGGTTCCGATTCCGCAGACAAAGGCATCTACCTTGCCATCAAGATCGCGCCAGATTTCAGGACCTGTTGTTGCGTAATGAATTGCAGGTCCTGCCTCATTTTCAAATTGACGAACCAAAACCGCGCCTGACTCGCCCAGCTTTTCCGCTGCAGCAACTGCGCCCTTCATACCTTCGCCAGCTGGTGTTAAGACAAGCTCTGCACCAAAGGCGCGGATCAGCTTGCGACGCTCCTTTGATACCGACTCTGGCATTGTGAAGATTGATTTATAACCGCGGGCTGCTGCAACCATCGCAACTGCAATTCCGGTATTTCCTGAAGTTGCCTCGACGATTGTTCCGCCGGGCTTGAGCGTACCGCTGGCCTCAGCGGCATCGATCATCGCAATTCCGAGACGATCCTTGACCGATGAACTTGGGTTATAAAACTCTAACTTTGCAAAGATATTTCCTGCTGCGCCATCTTTAATCTTGTTGATGCGCACCATGGGCGTGTTTCCAAAGGCATCTGTAATGGTGTTAAAAGTTGTCATGATTCTCCCTGAACTTTGTTATGAAATAAATTGGGCTATGAAGTTGGCGGCTGAGGTAGATTAAAATTCAGCAGCTGCAGGATGTAGCCAGGCAGAAATCAACCACACGGTTTCGTGTAAATAACCAGTTGATGATTGAGGACATAACCAAATTCTACCTATTCGCCTTATTTAAGCCAGTTGCTAATCATTTGCAACTAGCTCTCATTCCAGCGTGAGGTCATTGGTAGTCGGCGATCCTTTCCAAAGGCTCGCACCGATACCTTGGTGCCAGGTGGATATTGGCGACGCTTGTACTCGGCCTTATCGACAAGGGAAATAACTCGACGAACTAATTCGGGATCAAAGCCATCGGCCAATAACGCCTCGTAGCCGTGATCTTCATCGACGTAGGCACGTAGCACCTGATCTAACAATGGATAATCCGGCAGCGAATCAGAGTCCTTTTGATCTGGACGAAGTTCTGCACTTGGCTCTTTGGTAATTGAACGATTCGGAATTGGTGGGGTCTGCCCACGTTCAACGGCTAATGCGTTGCGGTAGCGAGACAAGGCCCAGACATCGGTTTTGTAAATGTCTTTAAT
>LIAM01000144.1 GCA_001438925.1 Actinobacteria bacterium BACL15 MAG-120619-bin91
AGCCAAAAACAAATTGGTGCTCCTCGATATGTTAAAGGTCATTACCATCAAGATTGGTTGACCTTAGATACAGATTGGAACTGGCGTCTTGAATCAGAGAAGGCAGGCGAACTAAGAGCGGTAGCTGATATTGGGTCACATTTGATTGATCAGATTGGGTTTGTCACCGGATTGAAGGTCACTGAGGTTTTTGCTGATCTACACACCCTTGTACCGGTCCGACAAAAACCGACCGGCCCAGTTCAGACCTTTACCATCGACTCTACATCTGCGCGACAAGCTGTGAATATGAGCTCCGATGACGCGGCTGGAATACTCTTAAGATTTAACAATGGTGCCCGTGCCACTATCTCAATCTCTCAGATTTCATCGGGGCGTAAGAACTCTATTAACTGGGAGATAAGTGGACCAGAAGGATCTCTTGCCTTTGATTCTGAAAACCCAGAACAGTTGTGGATTGGTCACAGAGGCAGAGCAAATGAGCTCCTTCATAAAGATCCTGGCATGTTGTCTGCAGATGCAGCAAAGACCGCGTTTTACCCCGGAGGACATGTAGAGGGCTTCTCTGAAACCTTCCGCGGATTGTTTGAAAGAGTGTATGCAGATATCAACAATGAAACTGAATCAAACTCCTACCCAACCTTTGCAGATGGAGTTAAAAGCTTAGAAATAACCGACGCAATCGCTCAGAGCTCAAAAAACTTGGCCTGGGTCAAGATTGCTTAGACTAAAACAACAGGCGAACAGGAGAAACAAATGAAGTTAGGACTACTAACAGCCCCTCTACCAAATGTACCTCTGCTTGAAATAGCGGATTGGGCAGCTGCTGAAAAGTTCGAAATGCTCGAAGTGTGTTGTTGGCCAAAGAGTGCCGGTGCAAATAGAAGGTATGCCGGTATTACCCATATTGAAGTGGAAGATCTCAGCAAGTCTGAGGGTGAAGAGATAGTCGGGCAGTTGAAATCTCGCAATATAGAGATGTCGGCCCTTGGTTACTATCCAAATAATTTGCATCCAGATCCAGAGCAGCGCAAATTAGTTAATGAACACACAAAGAAGGTTATTCGAGCAGCTGGCCTGATGGGTGTGCCTGTTGTTAGTACCTTCATTGGCGCAGATGCCTCCAAGACACAAGATGAGAACTGGGCTGAGGCTCTGAAGGTCTGGCCAGAAATCGTAAAGGTTGCAACCGACTGCAATGTAAAGATTGCAATCGAAAACTGCCCAATGATCTTTAGTAAAGATGAGTGGCCAAGTGGGCACAATGTCGCCTACTCACCACGAATTTGGCGCGAGATGTTTGATAAGTTCGGTCCAACGGTAGGTCTGAACTTGGATCCATCACACTTGTTATGGCAGATGATCGATATTGAGCGAGTTATTCGTGAATTCGGCTCCCGTATCTACCACACGCATGTCAAGGACATGGAGATCGACCGCGAAGGCCTTTACAACAATGGAATCATGTCCGGAGGAATTGGTTGGCAGCGTCCACGATTGCCTGGCTATGGAGAGATTAACTGGGCCAGCTTCGTAGCTACCTTGTCACAGGTCGGATACGACGGAGTTCTTTGCATCGAGCATGAAGATCGCCGATTCGAAGGGACAGATGATTTAGTCAAGCAAGGGTTTTTGATCGCTCGCAATCAAATAGCGGCATTACTCCCGATGACCCTATAAAGCTTGAAAATCCCGAAGAGTAATTACTCCTCGTACTCCCACCAAGTCTTCTCGCCCTTGAACTCATACTCGCACTCAAGAATCTTCGCACAGAACCCATCCAGCGACATCGCCCCGTTGTACTGCTGCACCTTGTGACCCCATGAAGTCACGCCAATTACATAACCCTCATTATCAATCAGCGGCCCACCGCTGCTACCGCCTGAAATATTGTTGGTAATAAAGATGTCGTTCTCATAGAAATTAATCACATTTCCAAATGAAACCGATCCCTCATACCCATCGGCGCTACCCAATGCCATCACCCAATAACCAGGCCATGGGGGATTATCTGACAGCTGCAACACCGGCATCTTTCGCCCCGTTGCCAACACCGCTAAATCATTCTTCTTATCCCATTTAATAATCACCGCAGCAGATCGCTCCTCACCGGGAAGCGCGATCATCACAGATTCATCAACCCCGATGCACTCATCAATCACATGATGATTTGTAATCAAGGTTGTCGGATAATTCTTTGACTGAGTTGTCTCTAGCTCAATCGCCCACGCAGTTCCCTGTGACCCGTTCTCATCTCCAGGATCACACCACACAGTCACCGTCGACTCCTGAGTTCTATCAACCAACGCCTGAACACTGCGCGGTGGCACATAGCCATCACCTGCAGGATCCTCATTACTAAATTGCTGAGCAGGGGACCAGGCCAAGACAAAGGCTCCCAAAGCAAAGGGAGTGGCAATCATGGCTAGGTAGGCGATGAACTTATTGGCGTCTTCTCTCATAGTTGGAACCTACTGCGAGAGACTGACAAAACTGACACATCTACCCAACTTGCACCAACCGTGGTTAACTTAGATATGGATACTTTGATACTCACATTCCCCTGCAAGCCCGGTTTAGGACAAATCCTACTCGAAGCTTTGAAG
>LIAM01000145.1 GCA_001438925.1 Actinobacteria bacterium BACL15 MAG-120619-bin91
TTATTTATTTGTGAGCCCCGATAGTACCCGCTTTTTATACATCACCCAAACGCCCCTGAAGCCCTTTGAGCAAAGCCTTTTAACCAAAGTCCCTTATTAAACAAGCGTAAGCGAGCAGTAAAAGGGCGCCCGATTGCTCGAGCGCCCTTTGCCTATTTTTGTAGCCTAATTAGTTTTCAAGGTAGCCACGTGAAGCGACCTTCCCCAGTGGACTTGTTATAGCGAGCATCACTTGATGGTATCTCTGGAAGCCCCGCTGAATTCTTTGGGAAACTTAAGAGATAGTCATAGAGTGCTTGTTCGTATGAGACTCCGAAACCTACCTTTACTAGCTTGGCAAGTGTTGGATAGTTATCGCCACCTTCAGCTGTGAAATTATTTGTCACAACTGTTACCGCTGGAGCGTTTGCTACAACTGCCCCATCTTTAACCAAAATTCGACCATCATTAAGAGTGACATCTTTAACTCTAGTTCCTGCGGTAGTTATATTCCCGGCGTAAGAATCACCTGTTGGATTTGAAACTACTGTGGCAGTTCCACTTCTTGAGCAGGTTACTTTCATTCCTCCTATTTGCAGGAATTGCCCGCCACCAGATGTACTAACAGAACAGGATCTTTCAAGAATCTCCTTGATATTGGCAGCACTAACGTTTGTGATCGCAACTAGTCGATTGTCAAAGGGTAGAAGATCGAAGGTGTTGCCTCGGCTAATTGCTCCCACAGCACCTGTTGTTGGAAATTTAGTACCACCGCCTTGTCGAATTCCTCCACCATTTTGTAAAGAGACGACAGGATTTGTGCTTCCCGCGGCAGGTAAATTCGCTCCAGCCGCTCTCGTGGTGTACGCATGTATGAATGCATCGGCAACTAAATTACCGCCGCTTGTTTCAGCAGTTCTCACTCCAAGCACGGTTGCGCTGCCTCGATCAGTTTCAAAAACTATTTGACTCGAAGCGATTGGTTTTGCAAAGCCAGCCAAGCAAGCATTTACCGGTACTTCAACCGCCCTCACTATTCTGCTATCTGGATTTACTGCATCTGTAACGCCAAGGGCCCTGGAAACTGCAGATGATGGAATTACGCGCCTTGGATACGAAGTTGTTTTGTTATAAGAGCTCACTTTTCCTTTGGCATCAAATGCAACATCGAAGCGCCCCAGGTAGTTATATCCTCCCTTTGTCGTGATGAGCGGAACATCTACCCCGTTAGCATCCTTGACCATCTCAGGATACTTACCTACAGGCTTGCCTTCACCGGGAATCAATTGAATTGACTCCGGTACATCTGGACTAGTCAAGAGGTCATCGCCACCCCCAGCAATAGCGACATCAACATCTTTGAGAAGTGCAATTAACTGCTTGTCATATGCAACGCCTTGTAAATGGCTGACCAGAATTATCTTATTAACACCCTTTGCCTGAAGCCCTTCAACTTGCTTATTTATTAAAGCTGCAGTTGTTGCAATATCTGAAGATGTTACTTTTGCAGTTCCAGGAGAGGAGATAGTTCTAAGCGTCGGAGTTATAGCGCTAACCACACCAAAGATCGCTCCTGTGTTGTAATCCTTGTGAATATAGGATTGCCCCAGTTTTTTTCCAACCAATAATCCACGAAGGATCGGCTCTTTTTTGTTGACTAGTGAGGATAAATCATCATTAGTTGTGAAATCCATATTTCCAGAAATAAATGGGTAGCGAGCTTTGCTCGAGAATGACTCAATATAGCGCTTTAAAAATCCAGTCCCGTAATCGAATTCATGGTTACCAAGCACATGAACGTCATATGGCATCATCGATTGTGCAATTCCGTCATAAACTGTGGCCGTTGATTTGGGATTAGCTGGTTCTGAACATATTAATAACTTGCTCGCTAGGAATGAGTCACCTGCATACACAGAAAGCAATGCATTATTTGCGGCTTTAGCAGCTTTGGCTTCGCGTTTCATAACCGTTGAAAACCCTGCAGCACCACCAAACATCAATGTTCCTTGTGAAGTTTTATATGATTGATCAGGTAAAAGTGCAGACTCACCATCATTGTTATGAAGAATCGTTAGTGTGACAGCAGATCCTGTATCTGAGAAAAAACTGGCATTAGCAAGTGACATTTGAGCCAAAAATGCGAGGGCTACTGATGTCACAACTGCTTTCTTTAGTTTCAAAATTTCCTCCATAAAGTTTGATTGGTTTAGTACTTGATATTTTGGGAAGCGTTTACCTGTTTTGCTTTCGAAGGTTAACTCTCTCCCGTAACGACTGTGTGTTTCAGTTGGTGAACAAGATCCAAACTTTTGGTTACGGGTTAGTTGGAGGCCAAAACAATTCGACCCATCATTAAATTGGGGCCAAAAATCATAACCCAGCGTGCTTTAATAACTCCGAGCGCTCAATACTCTTAACCCGAGGTTTACCCTTTGGCTCACCTGCTGCAACTTCGGCTTCATTGATCATCTGCCATAGTTCCTGGGTAACAACAATCTGATGTGTGAGCAGTTCTGAAATATCGCCAGCATTTTTTGGGATCTTCAAGTCTGACACTAGTAGTTCAATAACCGCTGCAGCATCTGATTTATTGGTGCCAATTACCCCTGATGGA
>LIAM01000146.1 GCA_001438925.1 Actinobacteria bacterium BACL15 MAG-120619-bin91
CGTTCATACATCGTTGAATTTCCAGTTGCTAAAACAACCCGAGCCTTTCGCGCAATCCACGAATCATTTTCTGTATCTGAACCAGGAAGTGATGCATGAAAAACAATCCAATCTTTCAACCGCACCTCAATAGCAATAGGTAACCCGCGAGCAAAACCCATATCCAATGCGATCTCACCGATTTCAATCGCCTCTTTTTGCGACAGGGATTCAAGTTCTAGAGTCTTGGCCTCTAACGCCAGCCCTTGACTTGAAAATCCACCGGTTGTAGTCGCCATGTGCGCAATTGTGCCTTAATCTGGGCGCATGATCACTATCCCAGAATCCGACCTTGTTGTTCACGAGCTATGCTTAGGCAGCAATATCTTTGGTGGAAACGCCACTGAGGCGAAAGCCACCTCGTGATGGATGCCTACAAAAGCCATGGCGGCAACTTCATCGACACCGCAGATATGTATAACCAGTGGGTCGAAGGCCATGTCGGCGGAGAGTCTGAAACAGTGATCGGCAATTGGATGAAATCTCGTGGAAACCGCGCAGATATGGTGATCGCAACCAAGGTTGCAAAGATGGATCGTCGTCCAGGATTGTCAGCAAAAAATATTATCGCTGCATGCGAAGAGTCCCTTGATCGTTTACACACCGATTACATCGATCTGTATTACAGCCATGAAGATGACCAAACAGTTTCACTTGAAGAAACCCTTGGCGCATACGCACAATTAATCGCCCAAGGAAAGGTGCGTTACATCGCCGCCAGCAACTTCACCGCAGCTCGCCTGCGCGAATCAATCACCTATAGCGAGAACAACAACATCCCGGCATACATTGCAGTTCAAGATTTATATAACTTAGTCGACAGAAAGACTTACGAAACAGATTTAGCCTCCACAGTTGAATCACTTGGTATTTCCAATATTCCTTTTTATGGAATCGCCCGCGGATTCTTGTCCGGAAAGTATCGCCCAGGAGTAACAGAGGTA
The DNA here is from genome assembly GCA_001438925.1 of Actinobacteria bacterium BACL15 MAG-120619-bin91. Classification (GTDB taxonomy): domain Bacteria; phylum Actinomycetota; class Actinomycetes; order Nanopelagicales; family Nanopelagicaceae; genus Planktophila. Next base: position 984 of record LIAM01000146.1, read on the forward strand.
GATTCAAAGCGCGCAGCTGGTGCGCGCGAATACGCAACAGATAAGGGTTACGCAATCCTTACCGCAATGGATGAGGTCAGCGCCGCCCACAACGGAGCACCGTTATCTGCGATCGCACTTGCCTGGCTGCGCTCACAATCATCGGTCAGCGTTCCAATTGCATCAGCACGCACCGTGCCACAGTTAGAGGAGATCGTTCAGGTTATTGAGCTAACACCGGCAGAGGTAGAAAAACTCAACTCTGTCAGCGCTTAAAGCGATTTACCCTGTAAACGCTCTGCCATAGTCACCGCGACCTTGAGCCACTTGGAAACCTGCGCATCGCTAAAGCCTTCAGCGTTTAACACATATAGCCCTGTAAAGGTATCCCCTGAAAATTGGTAAAAGCCCAACAATGTACGAGCGCGGATCCCGCTATCGATCACCGCATGGACAAAGACGCGGTTACCCTCTGAGACAACCCCAGCCGGAATCGTTGGAAGCTTCTTGAACTCGTAAGGAACCGGAGCTCCTGTTGAATCCATGTACCCCTTTTCACTCTGGCACTGCGCCAAAACCTTTACCAGCTCCTTCTGCGCAGCGCTGGCAGCGGCTGCAGATGTGTACTTCACAACCTCAGTTGATAAAAATGAAAATGTGGTTCCAACCTTTGTTGCAGCTACCTGTCGGCGCTCAACCCGCTCCTTCTCAGAAAGGAATGTTCCATTACACAGATCTAGTGATGGATCCTCCAGAGTTGTTCCGCGAGCCATCGGCAGCACGGTCCATTCCTGACTGAAATCCTCAGCGCGGAAACCTAGCTTTGCAAGCTTGACCTGCTTTTCATCACTTAATGATGGATCGCTAATTGCAGGAGCGCGATCTAAATCCTTGAGCGCACCTAAGGTAGTTGTAAAGGATCCCAGACCAATCAAGACAAAGTTTGAACCGGTAACTCGCACAACCTTTCTGCCCACGCCAACATCGATGGTTGCACCAACACGTAGCTTGGCCACCTTGCTATCGGCGATTGTGGCCAGGGTCTTTTTGCCCATAGTTACCTTTGCTGCCCCTGTTCCTACCAATACATCGTTTTTACCGGAAACGCTCAATGATGCGGTGCACTTACCAACACACTTAATTGCACCTGCGCCGTATGCAGCACCTGCCGCACTCCACTTGCCGGTCTTTGAACTCTTTTCTCCTGCAACCAACTTGCCCGCAACTGTTAGCTCGCCAGCCTTACCATTTCCTAAGCAATCAAATACCTGTGCAGTTCCGGCAACGGTTGCACCAGCTGCGACCTTTACAACAGGTGCGTTCTTTACCGATGAAGATTGAAGAATCAATCCATCTGCATCAACAATATTTACCTGACAGATTCCGCTGCCCGCATCGGTTGCACCCTTCCATTGAAGTGACAACTCATTTGCCGCAGCACCGGTCAACACAAAATCATTTGTCACAACAGGATCTGCGCGATCAATAATAACTTTTTGCGAGGTTGACCAATCGCTTTTGTTGCCCACAATATCTATCGCACGCATTGCAAAGGTGTAACTACCCTCTGGAAGATCCCGTAAGTAAAAAGTCTTAGGCGCAACAAATGGTGACAAGTAGGTTGGCAT
>LIAM01000147.1 GCA_001438925.1 Actinobacteria bacterium BACL15 MAG-120619-bin91
CGATGGCAGCTTTTCCAACTGAAACATCGTAGGAAACAACTGATCCATGCAGAATTCCACCAGAGATAATTGATCCTGCACCAACGATTGAATCATGTGCCGATCCACCTTCGCTGAACTTGGCAGGGGGCAGTGATGGTGGGTTTGTAAGCAATGGCCATTGCCGGTTGTAAAGATTAAAGATTGGATGAACTGAGACTAAATCCATATGCGCGTCGTAGTACGCATCAATTGAACCTACATCCCGCCAGTAACCCTTATCGCGTTCAGTTTCGCCCGGTACAACATTGTTCGCGAAGTCGTACACCTTGGCCTGACCTTGTGATGTTAGGAAAGGAATGATGTTTCCACCAAGATCATGGCGAGATTCAATATCTTCAGAATCTAGGATTAGTGCTTCTTCCATTACATCACGCTTAAAGATGTAATTGCCCATTGAAACTAATGAGAGATCAGGATGACCTGGCATCGCAGGTGGGTTAGCAGGCTTTTCATGGAAAGCCTTAATGGTGACTCCATCATCGGCTAATTCGATTACGCCAAAATCATGCGCCTCAGAGCGGGGCATGCGAATCGCTGCAACAGTTACACCAGCGCCTGATTCAACATGTTGTTGGAACATCTGCATTGGATCCATGCGATACACGTGATCTGCACCAAAAACCAAAACATGCTTTGGATCTTCATCATGAATCAAATTGAAGTTTTGCAAGATTGCATCGGCGCTACCTGTATACCAACGTGGCCCTAAGCGCTGTTGGGCAGGAACTGGGGTGATGTAATTTCCAAGTAATGAGGACATGCGCCAGGTTGTTGTGATGTGGCGGTCCAATGAGTGAGATTTGTACTGGGTCAAAACCGCAATCTTGAGCATATTTGCATTTGCAAGGTTGGATAAAACAAAATCAATCAAACGATATGAGCCACCAAATGGAACTGCAGGCTTGGCACGATCTGCAGTAAGGGGCATTAAGCGCTTTCCTTCGCCACCAGCAAGAACGATGCTAAGCGGAAGTTGCAGTTTGGCCATGTCTTAACGATAGCCTTTCACCCTTGTCGAAGGAAGAGGAATACAAAGATATGACCGCGTTGAAGGTTGGAATCGTTACCAAAGAGTGGCCACCGGCCATTTATGGTGGCGCTGGAGTCCATGTCCTCCAACTAACGCAAGCCCTTCGCACCATCAAGGATGTGGATGTTGATGTTCACTGCTTTGGTGGTAAGAGAGATGATGCTTTTGGTTACTCCTTACCTGTTGGTTTTGCAGATGCAAATCCTGCGGTTCAAGCTTTAGCAATTGATCTTGAGATGGCAACACATCTTGGCCATGTTGATGTTGTTCACTCACACACTTGGTATGCAAATATGGCTGGCCATGTTGCTGCGCTTCAACACGGAATCCCTCACATTGTGAGTGCGCACTCGCTTGAACCATTACGTCCTTGGAAATCAGAACAGCTCGGTGGCGGCTATCGCATTTCCTCATGGGCAGAAAAGACCGCATATGAAGCAGCTAGTGCAATCATCGCAGTTAGCGATGGAATGCGTGCAGATGTTTTGAAGGCATACCCTGCTATCGATCCTGCAAAGGTTGTCACTATTAGAAACGGCGTAGACACCAATAAGTTCGCGCCCAATAGTGACGCATCAGTTCCAGAAAGTTTTGGAATTAACGGACCGTATGCAATCTTTGTTGGTCGCATTACCCGTCAAAAGGGTTTGGCGCATTTGCTGCGTGCTTGGAAGGATGTGCCTGCAGAGTTTGGCTTGGTCTTGGCCGCTGGGAGTCCCGATGAAGAAGGTATCGGCAACGAGGTTGCAGCATTAATTGCCGAACTTCAATCTACCCGCAGCAATGTGTGGTGGATAAAAGAGATGCTCCCACATGATCAATTAACGGCGATGCTTACCGCCGCCGATTTATTCATCTGTCCATCAATCTACGAACCACTGGGAATAGTGAACCTGGAAGCGATGGGCTGTGAAACCGCTGTTTTGGGCTCACGAGTAGGTGGAATACCAGAAGTTGTTGCAGATAAAGAGACCGGCGAACTAGTTGATTACAATGGTGAGGCCGCACCTTTTGAGAAAGCATTGACCGAATCCATAACTCGCTTGATGTCTCAACCCGAACTTCTAAAAAAGTATGGCGTGGCAGGACGTGTTCGAGCTCAAAAACTATTTGGATGGGATGCCGTTGCAGCTTTGACTGTAGCTCTCTATCGCAGTGTGATTGCTTAAATGAGCCGAAAATCGCTGGTCTACTTTATTTTGGTTGGGATCTTATGGGGAATTCCCTACCTTCTCATGAAGGTTGCCGTTGAAGATTTTCCTCCCGCTGCCGTAGTAGCAGGTCGCACATTGATCGGTGCTTCTATCTTGATTCCAGTGGCGATCTATCGTAGAAAGTTTAAGGGGGCGGTTCTTGGCTTTAAGTTTGTGGCTTTCTACGCATTAATGGAGATGATCGGCCCGTGGATATTAATTACTACAGCCGAACAGAAGATCAGCTCTGGTCTAGCAGGATTGTTGGTCTCTACCGTACCGATCTTTGCAACCATCATTACATCGATGCGCGGTGA
>LIAM01000148.1 GCA_001438925.1 Actinobacteria bacterium BACL15 MAG-120619-bin91
GCAATCGCGAGAACACCGCCAAAGCTGTCTGCGCATCATGCCCAGTAATCGCCGCATGCCGCGCACACGCACTTGCAGTTCAAGAGCCATATGGAATTTGGGGAGGTCTTTCAGAAGATGATCGCCTAGCCATTCTTGGTAAAGAGACCACGCCAGATATTTCACACGCATCATAGATTTCCTCCAGCCTCGAGAAACAAAAAAGCCCCGCAGAGAAATCTGCGGGGCTTTTTCTCTTTAATCTATCTTTTAGTGTGAGTGTCCACCTGGACCATGTGAGTGTCCATGCCCAGCAGCATCAGCAGCTGCCTGCTCTGCTGGCTTCTCGTAAACAACAGCCTCTGTGGTAATAAACATTGCAGCAATTGATGCAGCATTTGCTAGAGCTGAACGAGTTACCTTCACTGGATCGATAACACCATCTGCGGCCAAGTCACCGTAGACATCGGTTGCAGCGTTGAAACCTTCGTTGTGCTTCATTGCGCGCACCTTTGCAACTACTACGTAGCCTTCAAGTCCAGCATTTTCTGCGATCCAACGAAGTGGCTCATCACAAGCCTTACGAACTAAACGAACACCTACCGCCTTGTCGCCTGTGAATCCAAGATCGCCTTCTAGAGCATCAGCTGCGTGCACAAGTGCTGCGCCTCCGCCAACAACGATTCCTTCTTCAACAGCTGCGCGGGTTGCAGAGATCGCATCCTCGAGACGGTGCTTCTTTTCATTTAATTCAACTTCGGTGTGTGCGCCAACCTTGATAACACAAACTCCACCTGCGAGCTTTGCAAGACGCTCTTGTAGCTTTTCCTTGTCCCATGATGAGTCACTGTTTTCGATCTCCTTGCGAAGTTCGGAAACACGTGCTGCAACAGCGGCCTTTTCGCCAGCTCCATCAACGATGGTTGTTGCATCCTTTGTAACTACGATGCGACGGGCTTTGCCGAGATCTTCAAGTGTTACTCCCTCAAGCTTCATTCCAAGCTCTGAAGAGATTACCTGTCCACCTGTAAGCACTGCGATGTCCTGAAGAGTTGCCTTACGACGATCTCCGAAACCAGGTGCCTTAACAGCAACTGATGCGAAGACTCCACGCATACGGTTAACAACCAGCGTAGAAAGCGCTTCGCCTTCGATATCTTCAGCGATGATCAATAGTGGCTTTGAAGATTGAGCAACCTTTTCAAGCAGTGGCAGAAGATCTGACAGCGCTGAAACCTTGTTTGCTGAGATCAGTACATAGGCATCCTCAAGGATTGCCTCCATGCGATCTTGATCAGTTACAAAGTACGGTGAAATGTAGCCCTTATCGAACTGCATTCCCTCTGTGAACTCAAGATCAAGTCCAGTTGTTGATGCTTCTTCAACTGTAATAACTCCATCTTTACCAACACGGTCCATTGCTTCAGCAATCAATTCGCCGATTGCACGGTCCTGTGCTGAAATCGTTGCAACATCTGCGATCTGTGGCTTTCCATTAACTGGGGTCGCCTGCTCGCGAAGCTTCTCTGAAACCGCGGCAACAGCTGCTTCAATACCTAGCTTGATATCCATTGGCTGTGCACCGGCTGCAAGGTTACGAAGTCCTTCTTTAACCATCGCTTGAGCAAGCACGGTTGCTGTTGTAGTTCCATCACCTGCGACATCATTTGTCTTGGTCGCAACTTCCTTAACTAACTGAGCTCCCATGTTCTCCGCAGGATCTGAAAGTTCAATCTCCTTGGCGATTGTGACACCATCATTTGTGATGATAGGTGCGCCAAAAGACTTAGCGATAACAACGTTACGACCCTTAGGCCCCAGAGTTACCTTTACTGTGTCAGCAAGAATATTGACACCGCGCTCCATGGCGCGGCGTGCTTGCTCATCAAATTGAAGGCTCTTTCCCATTTACTTCTCGATTACAGCGAGAATGTCGCGAGCTGAAAGAACCAGTAGATCTTCTCCACCGTGCTTGATTTCAGTTCCGCCGTACTTGCTGTAAAGAACTACATCGCCAACCTTGACATCCATTGGAACGCGCACGCCATCATCAAAGCGACCTGGGCCTACTGCGATAACAGTGCCTTCCTGTGGCTTCTCTTTTGCTGTATCTGGGATAACAAGACCTGATGCTGTTGTTGTCTCAGCCTCATTGGTCTTGATAACGATGCGATCTTCTAGTGGCTTTACTGCCATGGTCTAACTCCTTCTATTTTTTTAGCTATCGATTCCTCGTGCGGCTCGAATTAGCAGACTCGGGCCGTGAGTGCTAACGCAAACTCTAGGCGGGCCAAACCTGTGCAGCAAATCGAGAGGCCCCGCGCAGCAAATCGGGTTAGATGCTTACGGTCGTTACAGGCAGGCTGGAGTCAGCGTCAAAGGCCACTGGGCTGGGGCTGCGGCCCGCTGAAACCATCAAAGAGCCCAGGGCGGCGACCATCGCCCCGTTATCGGTGCAGAGCCCAGGGCTTGGAACCCGCAGGGCGATGCCCGCTTTCTCGCACCGCTCTTGGGCTACGGCTCGAAGCCTTGAGTTAGCAGCGACGCCTCCTGCAATTACTAGCGAATCGATA